>JAPPGB010000173.1 GCA_028821475.1 Spirochaetaceae bacterium | reverse complement strand
GACAGCGCATGCAGTAGTGGGCGGGCGGGCGCCGGGGGGGGGGGGGGGGGGGGGGGCCCCCCCCCCCCCCCCCCCCCCCCCCCCGCCCGGCCTGATAAAACGATGAACACCAAGTTTCTGTTCCTGGACAACCGCCTGTACGAGTACGTGCGCGGCTTCCGGCGCCGGCTCAACCGGCCGGTCCAGCACGCGGACAACCCGATCATGGAGCCGGAGCTGCCGCACGAGTTCAACCGCGTGCTGCTGTACGGCTCGGTGGTCCGGGATCCGGAGGATGGGCTGTTTCGCATGTGGTACAGCTCGTCGGCGCGCGAGCCGAAGCCGGTGAGCCACCTCCTGTATGCCGAGTCGGACGACGGCTACGCGTGGCGCAGGCCCCGCCTGGACGTCGTCCCCGGCACCAACATCGTGATGGACGACGACCGGCAGATCCACGGGCCCACCGTCATCCTGGACCGCTACGAACCGGACGATGCGAAGCGCTACAAGATGATCGCGCGCCGCGGGCGCGGCGTCCTGGCGGGATACGTTTCGCGCGACGGGATCCACTGGGAATTGGTGCGCGAGGAGCCGCTGATCCACGCCGACAGCGACAGCCACATCGGCCTGTTCCGCGATCCCGAGTCGGGCCTGTACCACGCTTCGTTCCGGGACGCGTGCCCCGACCGGCGCGTGTGGCGCAGCGAGAGCGAGGACTTTCTCTCCTGGCGGCGGCCGGTGCTGGCCCTGGAGCCGGACATCCGCGACCCGATCCAGACCCAGTTCTACAGCATGCAGATGACCCCCTACGGTGCCTACGTGCTCGGCTGGCTGCACCGCTACACCACCTGGGAAGCGGACCTGGGGCCCACCAAGATGAACGGCAACTGGGACATCGAGCTGGCGTTCAGCCGCGGCGGCTACTGCTGGCACCGGCCCGCCCAGGGCCAGGACTTCCTGCCGCGAGATCCGGACGGCTGGACCGCCGGCCTGATCTCGCCCGCCTCCGCCCCGCTGTTCTTCGCCGACGAGATCCGCTTCTACTTCGCCGGCTGCGAGCGGCAGCACGGCGACGACTACTCCTCGAAGCGGTTCCGCATCGGCGTCGCGTCGCTGCGGCCCGACCGCTTCCTGAGCCTGGACGCCGGCGACGAGCCGGCCGAACTCCTCACGCGCCCGTTCGCCACCCGCTCCCCCACCCTGTTCCTGAATGCCGCGGCAGCCGGCGGCAGCGTGCGCGCCGAGCTGCGCGATGTGGGCGGCGTGCCGATCCCCGGCTTCGAACTGCACAACTGCGTACCGCTGGAAGCCGATGCAACCGCGGCCCACGTTCGCTGGCGCGGCAATCCCAGTCCCGCGGCGTTCCTCGAGAAGCCGCTCCGCTTCTATCTCACGGCGACGCGAGCCTCGCTGTACTCGGCCACCTTCGCCGACCGCGCCACCATCGGCGACTACCGAACCTTCAAGGAAATCCGCTGCCTGCGCCCCGAGCAAGACCTCGAATAGCTCCAACTCCGTCCTTCTCTATGCCTGAATAGGCGCCATTGACGCCGACGCCAATGGCGCCTATGTTTTGCACGGTGCAGGCTCGCCTTCAGACCGTCGTGGAGACACCGGCATACCTCGCGGCGGCAAGGAGGGTGCTGTCACAGGACGAACAGGACGGCGTTGCGAGTGTCGTAGCCGAGAACCCTACCGCTGGCGTGGCGATAGGCGGTGGAGTTCGGAAGATGCGGTTCGCTCGCTCGGGTGGCGGAAAGCGAGGAGGAGTTCGGGTTATCTTCCTATTCTCTGGTGTAGATATTCCGGTGTTCTTGCTTGCTCTATTCGCCAAGAATGAGAAAGTATCGCTCTCACCCAGAGAACGATCTGCACTGATCACCGCTGCAAAACGCATCGCGGAGGACTACCGGAGGCGAAAATGAGCAACGCATTCAAGAAGGTCATGGCCGGTCTTGAGGACGCAGAGGCGTACCTGCACGGTGCGCGAGCCGGGTATAACGTGCGTGACGTCAACGTGCCCGAACCGGATGTCGCCTCGATCCGCAGCCGAACCGGGCTCTCCCAGCCGGCGTTTGCCAGAAGCATCGGCGTTCCGCTGGGAACGCTCAAGAACTGGGAGCAAGGTCGCAGGCACCCGGAGGGATCCGCCCGCGTGCTGCTCGCCCTGATCGACAAACGCCCCTCGATCGTTCAAGACGAACTCGGCACATAGACTGCACACGGGGCATCGACGCGCAAACACGGCTGACGATAGCACCCGTCAGCCATGCCGCCGGGAGTGCCGAGCGCCCCGGCGCGGTCGTCGGGTCCGCTCCGTTCAGGAACCGCCAAGGTTCCGCAGGCTCGCCTCCAGGTCCGCGATCCGTGCTTCCGCCGCCACCCGCGCCGCTTCCGCTTCCGCCCGTGCCGCTTCCGCTTCCGCGTGCGACAGCAGGTACTGCCCCGTGTCCGGATCATGGAACCGGAGCCCGTCTTCCGTGACGTGCAACTCCAGTCCCAGCACCTCGCTGGCCACCGCCGGCCGTCCGGCCGCCGTCTCATCACCGGCAATCGCCCGGTACTCGCCCGCCGTCAACACCAGCCCCTGCAGCACCGGCTTCAGATAGTCTCCCGTCGGATCGTACTGCCAGTACTCCTTCACGCCCAACCGGCGGTACAGTTCCCGCTTGTGCCCCTGGTCCTCTTCCCGCGTACTGTGCGACGTGATCTCAAGGACGAAGTCCGGCGCCTTGCCCCCCTCATCCCAGAGCCGGTAGGACCTCCGGTCATGGTTCGCCACTCCGATCACCACGAATACGTCCGGCGCAACCGAGGCTCGGGGGTTACCCTGCTCGTAGTAGATCAGCAGGTTGCCGGCCACGTACACGTCGTCGCGACGGCGCTGGTCGCGGTAGTAGATGCGCAGCCCTTCCCGCGCGTAGACCAGCTCATTGAGTTGGAAATCGCTCTCCGCCGCCGGCTTGCCGTCCGAGTCGGGGTACTCGACCGCGACCGGAGCCGCTGCCGCGCTACCCATCGCGCCACCTCCTCACGGGCCGCATCCAGTGTAGCCGCTCGTCGTGGCGGTCGTCATACAGCGTTGCCGAAGAGCCACGGGCCTGCGGCTGGACGAAGTCCGACGCCGGCACGTGAGCCACGGCGCAAAGCGACGGGCCACCGCCGGCCGGGTATAGTAAAGTGGAGATGAGCAACTTCGTGCTTGGTGCCGGACTGCCCGGTCTGCCGCTTCTGTCCGGGGCACGCACGCGGTCGGTGTGCCCGGAAAATCCTACCGGGGAGAAAGGCAAGGGAGGCATGGCGGTACCCGATCCGGAGACGCTGCCGTTCAGCGATGCGGCGGGCGACCTGGGTCAGGGCTGGAAGGTCAGCCCGTTCGTCAAGGTGCCGGCGGGCGCGACCCACACGGTCATGGACGTGGCCGGCCCGGGAGTGATTCAGCACATCTGGCTGGTGGCCGACCCGGCCAAGGGACGCTCGCACATCATCCGCTTCTACTGGGACGGAGAAGCGACGCCGTCGATCGAGACGCCGGTGTCCGACTTCTTCGCCGTTGGGCACAACAGCTTCGCGCCGGTCAACTCGCTGGCGGTGATCTGCAATCCCAAGTCGGCGTTCAACTGCTACTGGCCGATGCCGTTCCGGCAGAGCTGCCGGATCACCTTCACCAACGAGGACGCCGACGAGCTGCGCCTGCTCACCTACCAGGTCACCTACCAGGAGACCGAGGTGCCGGCGGCGGCCGGCTACCTGCACGCACAGTGGCGGCGCGCGGTCACCGAGCGCGCCAACCCCGACTACGTGATCGCCGACGGCATCCGCGGCCAAGGCAAGTACGTCGGCACCTTCCTGGCCTGGACCCAGCTCAGCAAGGGCTGGTTCGGCGAAGGCGAGATCAAGTTTTACCTGGACGGCGACTCCCGGTTCCCTACCATCTGCGGCACCGGCACCGAGGACTACCTGTGCGGCAGCTACGGCTTCCCCGAGAACTACAACACCGCCTACGTCGGCGTACACAAGTGCGCGGACGAGGACGGTCCGCCCAAGTGGAGCCTGTACCGCTGGCACCTCATGGACCCGATCCACTTCGCCCGCGACCTGCGCGTCACCATCCAGGCGCTCGGCTGGTGGCCCAACCGCACGTACCAGCCCCTGGCCGACGACATCGCCTCCGTCGCCTACTGGTACCAGAACGAACCGCACGCCCCATTCCCGGACCTCCCCACCCTCGAACAGCGCTGGCCGCGGTGAGCAGCCGGACGGACCCGGTTATGAACGTCATTTAGCTGACAGGATCTTGAAGAAATCGCATTATGGTCCCACCATATTGACACAACGATAGTAGGAGATGATTGTGCTTGGAGACCTTGCAGGCAGGGTAGCCTTTGTTACGGGGGCAAGCCAGGGGATAGGCCGGAGCATCTGTCTGATCATGGCGGAACAAGGGGCTGACATAGTCGCGGCCGACATAGACACGGAAGGGGCACGTGAGGTAGCCAAGGAGATAGAGATGCGAGGGCGCAAGCCCTTGGTGGTGCAACTTGACGTTGCCAAGCGGGACTCAGCGGTCGCCGCTGTCAAGATCGCTCTGGATACCTTCGGCACCATTGACATCCTGGTCAACAACGCCTCGGTTGTGTCTGCCCCCAAGAGCACGTCTCATGACGACGGGATGGATACGGATGAGGATTGGCAGGTCGTCTTGGCCGTGAATGTGTTGGGCCCTGTGCATTGCTGTGAGGCCGTCATACCGCATATGAAGGAGAGGCGGTACGGAAAGATAATCAACATCGGTTCCGTCGCAGGACACGCCGGCCGTCCCCCACGTGTAGCAGGGATGGGATACCCGAATGCCTACCCGGTGAGCAAGGCGGCACTGCTCAGATATACCAAGGCGCTCGTCCACCAGGTCTCTGCCTTCAACATCAACGTGAATGCAATCTGCCCTTCAATGGTATGGACGCCAAGCGTGCGACGGTCGATCGAGGAGATGATCCGCCTCAGTCCCGAACTGGCCAACAAGGACCCGCACGATGTGTACACGGAGATGCGCGGCGCAGAGATACCGCTAGGCCGCGAGCAAGCACCAGAAGAGATTGCCAAGATGGCGGCGTTCCTTGCTTCGGAAGACGCACGTAACGTGACGGGACAATGCATCCACGTGGACGGCGGGATGATATTGCGCGACTAAAGTGGGATATGATCGGAGTCTGTGGATGAGCTAAAGCGAGCGCAACACTTGACGAATATCGGAGGTGATGACATGGCGAACCGAATTGCAGTATTGGGAGCCGGGGCGGTTGGCAGTTGCATCGGGGCCTACCTCGCACTGAAAGGCCATGATGTGACGTTGATGGACCAGTGGCCGGAGCATGTGGACAGGATGAAGCGCGACGGGCTTACGGTGAGGGATCCGGAGAAAGAGTTCACCGTGCCGGTCAAGGCCTTGCACTTGTGCGAGGTAAGCGGCCTTCGGGACCAGTTCGATATGGTTTTCCTGGCGGTCAAGTCCTACGACACCCTTTGGTCGACACACTTCATAGCGCCATACCTGAAGCCCATGGGGCTTATGCTGTCAGCGCAGAACGGTATGAACGACGAGGTGGTGGCTGGTGTCGTCGGTTTCGACCGCACCGCGGGATGCGTGGTGCAGTTGGGGGCGGCAACGTACGAGCCGGGGCATGTCGTGCGCACCGAGCCTATCACTGTTCACACCTTTGCCGTTGGCGAACTTTCCGGCGCAGCGACGCCGCGGGTTCGCAACGTAGCTGACGTCTTGACGGCTGTGGGCCCGAGCGAGGTGACGAGCAACATTAGCGGGGCACGGTGGTCCAAGATGGTAGTCAATTGCATGGGCAATGCTCTTGCCGGGCTGCTCGGACCAACGGCATCCTCACTGAGCCGGGAGCAGCAGGAGATTGCCGCCCTTGTCCGGATGGTGCTCGGCAGGGAGGTAGTGTTGGTCGCACAACAGCTTGGGGTTGAGGTCGAGCCGATATATGGCGTTTCCGTTCAGGAGTTTGCCGACGCGACCACACCTGACGCGCTGACCGCCTTGGCGGCCAAG
Source organism: Spirochaetaceae bacterium (assembly GCA_028821475.1). Taxonomy (GTDB): domain Bacteria; phylum Spirochaetota; class Spirochaetia; order SZUA-6; family Bin103; genus Bin103. The sequence continues at coordinate 83,122 of JAPPGB010000173.1, read as the reverse complement.
GTGGAATCGGGCTCGCGTGACAGAAGCGTGACTCCCGACCAAGCGCGTTTTCTCGGCGTGCCGCCACGGGCATCCCTTCTTCAGGACGTGATCAAGGCGAGGCGGACGGAAGTAGACTATCTCAACGGTTACGTTGTGCACAAGGGACGAGAGGTGGAGGTGTCCATACAGCTAAACCAGACAGTGGTCGAGCTGGTCAAGAAGGTGGAGCGAGGCGAGGCCAAGCCCGGACCATCAAACCTGAAGCAACTTGAGCGCCACTTGGCAATCCAGGTCCAATAAGCAAAGGAGGAAAAGGATGCACACCAACAGGATACTAGCCAAGGTCAAGGCAGGTGAGAAGGCGGTGGGGCTGCAAATACCGTTTTGCAGTCCCGACCTGGTGGAACTCATGGGAATAGCCGGGATCGATTATGTGTTCGTGGATTGCGAACACGGTTCCTTCTCCTTGAGTGATGTAGAGACGATGTGCCGGGCGGCGGAGCTGGCCGGGATAACTCCTATCGTGCGAGTGGTTGATGTCGAGCCCAGCACTATTTTGCGCTTCATCGTCAGGGGCGCCATGGGTATTATCGGTCCCCATATACGAACCAGGGCTCAGGCCGAGCAACTCGTGAAAGCATGCCTCTTCTCACCCCGGGGTATGCGCAGTTACGGCAATGCCCGTGGCGATTACTACGGCACCCCCGACTCAGCCAGTGAGCATATGCGCCGCGCCAACGAAGAGATGTTTATCTGTGGAATGATCGAGGAGCAGGAAGGGTTCGACAACTTGCCGGAGATTCTGACCGTAGACGGGCTGGACTTTTTCAAGTTCGGTGTCCATGACATCTCGCTGGATATGGGGCTGCCCGGTCAGTTCGACCATCCGAAAGTCAATCAGGCGATGGCGGCGGCAACGCAGCAGATACGCGCCGCGGGCAAAGTGGTTACCGACGACGTGATGTGGGAAGTACCCGTATCGGACCTGTTCCTGGGTGCAGCGAGGGCATTCGCTGTCAAGGGCAGGACCTGAAACCAACAGTAGTCAACAAGCCTGGAACTGCTCGGGCCTCACTTGGCGTACACCACATGGGCGGCTCGCGCCCGGTGGCCCGCGCGCCCGGCGCGCCCGACGAGCGCGGCCAGTGGCAGTGGAGCTGGAATGAACTGAATATCAGATCTATAATGCACAAAAGCTGCTATTTTTGTGCATTATGATGTTGAGGGTTCGGGAACCATGCTGAGTTCGCCGCTTCACGATGCGGTCGAGACGCAGAGACGCGAGATGCACGCGCGCCTCGCGGAGCGCTACGTCGAGCGCGATCTTGCCACGCCCGTCCGCGACGACGGACTGATCAAGGTGATCATCGGCCCGCGCCGCTGCGGCAAGTCGTTCCTGGCCATGCACCTGCTCGGGAAACAGCGTTCCCGCGGCTACGTGAACTTCGACGACGAACGGCTCGTCGACGTGGCCAACTACGACCACCTGGTCGCCGCGGTCAACAGCGTCTACGACAATCCGCGCTACCTGCTGCTCGACGAGATCCAGAACCTGCCGCGCTGGGAGCTGTTCGTGAACCGGCTCCAGCGCCAAGGGTTGCAGCTCATACTGACCGGGAGCAACGCGCACCTGCTGAGCAGCGAACTGGCCACCCACCTGACCGGGCGCCACCTGCCGATCATCCTGTTCCCGTTCTCGTTCGCCGAGACCCGGCGTGCTCACCCCGGCCCACGCACCGGGCCGGAGATGGCAGAGGGATTCCGCCGCTACTCGCAGGAGGGTGGCTACCCGGAACCCCTGCTGCGCGACGTGGACCGCGAGTACTATCTGCGCACCCTGTGGGACTCCGTCCTGTACAAGGACATCGTGCGCCGGCGCCGCATCCGCTCCGCCGCAGGCCTGGACGACCTGGCCGGCTACCTGCTCGCCAACGTCGCCCGAGAGTACACCCTGAACCGCCTCACCTCGGTCACGCGGTGCAGGAGTGTCCACACCGTGGCGAAATACATCGGCCACCTGGAGGAGGCGTTCCTGTTCTTCTCGCTGCCACGGTTTTCCTACCGGGTGCGCGAGACGGCCGCCGCCAACCGCAAGATCTACTGCATCGACAACGGCTTCGTGACCGCGCGCGGCGTCCGGTTCGCCCCCGACACCGGCCGGCTGGCGGAGAACGTCGTCGCGGTCGCTCTTCACAAACGGGCGCTCGAGGGGAAATGCGAGGTCTACTTCTGGAGGGATGCCGGACAGCGCGAGGTGGACTTCGTCGTGAAGGAGGGCCGGCAGGTGACGAGCCTCATCCAGGTCTGTTGGGACATGACCGGTGCGGACACCCGGCAGCGCGAGATCCGGGCTCTGCTGCAGGCCGGCGCGGAGCTGTCCTGCGACCGGCTGCTGGTGTTGACCGCGGACGCCGACTCCGAGGAAGAGGTGGAGTGGTTCGGCAAACGAGGCCGCATCCGGCTGCTCCCGCTGTGGCGCTGGCTCAGCGAAGAAGGAGGAACATAACGTTGCGCACCAATCGATCGTGCTGTGGAGCTGGGGCTCGCAGCCCGGCATCAAGAACTTCGAGAAGCTGTGCCTGGCGCTGGCCACCGCGTGCGCCGAGGGGACCCCACCGGCACCCTGTCCACCAACGAATACCGCCTCGCCGTCCAGGGCCCCGCCCCCATCACCCCCTGGCGCGGCTGGCTCCCATCCTCCGACTCATCGGCCCGTCGTGCAGACGCCATCCGGTTTATTACTTGATTTATTGACTTTAATGAGGTATCCACTAAACTAATTAAATTGAGTAATCTACCCGCGACCGACCGAGGTCATTGATGGACCGTCGCAATAACCCGTACGCTCCAGGCGCCGGCTTGCAGCCGCCGGAACTGGCCGGCCGCGACCGGCTGATCGACGACGTGACCATTGACATGGACCGCGTCCTCCGGCGACGCCCCACCAAGGGCCTCATCCTGCTGGGCTTGCGTGGCGTTGGCAAGACCGTCCTGCTCAATCGATTGCGCGCCTTCGCGGACGGCAAGGGATTCCAGACGGCCAAGGTCGAGGCACCTGAAGGGAGCGTGCTGCCCGACATGCTGGCGCCCGAGTTGCGGCGCATCCTCTACGCCCTCGACGTTCGCCAGTCCGGTGGACGACACCTGCGGCGTGCCGTGTCCGTACTGCGCGGGTTCGCGAACGCGTTCAAGGTCAAGATCGGAGACATCGAGTTCAGCGTCGAGCCGGCGCCCGGCGAGGGCGACAGCGGGAACCTCGAGCAAGACCTGCCACCGCTGCTGATTGCCGTGGCGGAGGCCGCCGCCGAGCGGCGCTCGGCGGTAGGCTTGTTCCTGGACGAGATTCAGTACCTCTCTTCGGTCGAGCTAGCGGCCGTCGTGGTGGCCTGCCATGAGATTGCTCAACGCAACCTCCCGCTGCTGTTCATCGGCGCCGGACTGCCGCAGGTCGCCGCACTTGCAGGCAAGGCCAAATCCTACGCAGAGCGGTTATTCGACTATCCGGAAGTCGGACCGTTGGATGCCGACGCGGCCCGCGCAGCCATCGCGATACCGGCAGAGAACGAAGGAGTCTCGTTCGACGACGGCGCCGTGGATGCAATCCTGCAGGCCACCCAGAACTACCCCTATTTCATCCAGGAGTGGGGTTTCCAGGTGTGGAATCGCGCGCCGTCAACTCCGATCGCGCCAGCAGTAGTGGCGGATGCGACGCCCGACGTGATCGCCCACCTCGACACCAACTTTTTCCGCGTGCGTTTCGACCGCTTGACCGTGCTGCAGCAGAAGTACCTGCGCGCCATGGCCGAGCTCGGGCCCGGACCACACAAGACAGGGCACATCGCCACCACTCTCGGCGTCGCCGCAACCTCCGTAGCGACGGTCCGGCAGCAACTGGTGAACAAGGGGATGGTGTGGAGCCAGCGACACGGCGAGACCGCGTTCACCGTCCCGCTCTTCGACAGCTTCATGAAACGACAGATGCCGACGCTCGAAAAACACGTACCGGCACGACGCATGCGAACCACGCGGCGCGGGGCCGGCTCGTAGTAGCCAAGCAGCGTCGCGACGGAGCGCCACTGGCTCCTGCGCGATGTCGCTCTGCAGGTACTCACGCTCCGCCGTCGTCCGAGTCCGACCAGATTACCGGCTATCGCGTGGCGATGGTGTACAGGTTGGCGGAGAAATCGGCCATTGCATTGACCATGGATTCGTGGCCCCCGGCAGTATACATCGTGCTCCCGAGCACAATGCGCCTGTGCTCCTTGCTCATGGCCGGCGCCGGACATAGACTCGCCGTGCAACGCCATGAATCGACGCACCGGGGAACCCATGTCGCTGACCACACACGAAACGCGGTTCTACGAAGAAAACGGCTACCTGCTCAGGAAGGGGTTGGTGCCGCTGGACTGGATCGCCGACGTGGAGCGGGAGGTCGACCGGATCCACGAGCGGATGGCGGAGCACCCGGCAGCCGGCGTCGGCATCGCCTGGGAGGAGTTCGACGAGCCTGACCATCCGCCGCGGATCAAGCAGCTCATGCACAGCGAGGTGATCAGTGCCACCCTGAATCGGATCCTGCGCTGCGATGCCATGCTCGACATCGTCGAGGACCTGATCGGATCGGACATCTCGCTGTACCACAGCAAGCTGCTGCCGAAGGCGGGCGGCGACGGCACCGCGATCCCGTGGCACCAGGACTATGCGTACTGGAAAACGGACGACAACCGCCCGGCGATGGTGAACTGCCAACTGGCGATTCGACGGTGCAACCTGGAGAACGGCTGCATCTGCTTCGTTCCCGGCAGCCACCGCGGAGGGCTGCAGGAGCATGAGCGCAGCCGGGAGACCTTCGGCGTGTACCTGCCGGGACACTACCGCGAACGGGACGACGCCGTGGCGGTCGAGATGGAGCCCGGTGACGGCGTATTCTTCAACGCCCTGATCGTGCACGGATCGGCACCCAACCGCTCCGCCGAAGACCGCCTCATGAACACGTTCGCGTACAACGTCACCGGCAACGGCGTCACGCAGAGCCGCGAGGAGTTGCGCAGCAGGCCGCACGCCCGTAGCGGCGTATCGTGCGACTAAACTTCACCTACCGAGGCGAGGAACGTGCACACCCCGTTCAGGACCGCTTCGCGTGAGAGTGCGGGGTACTTGGCGAAGACGGCTTCCGGAATCGCATCAACGAGATCCCGGAAGCGGGCCGCGTCGACCAGGCCGGTATCGATGAAGTGGTGCGCGTCCTCCAGGTCACGCCGGAAGCCGCGCACCACCTTCGACAGCGTCTGCGAGTACGGGTCGTAGTGGAAGAAGCTGACGGTGCCGAACGTGGCTATGAAGATGTGCCGCCTGTCGGCACCGGCGAGCGGCGGGACGAAGTGCTCAGGCCGGGCAAACTCCACGTTCACCTGCTGCGACTCCTTGATGCGCTGAATGTCGACAAACACCGCCTCGTCGTCGGCGTACAAGTCCACGTCGATCGTCGACTCACGCCATCCCTGCGCCACCGCCGTTCCGCCGCCCACGACGAACACCCGAAAGCGCCTCCCGCGTGGCGCCGACTCGGCGAGCCGCTTCATGAACGCAAGCAGGCGTTCCCGAGTAACGCTCTCTCGCATCTTGCTACGCTCCGGTCTCCCGGGCGGCTCCGGCCAATCTGGCGACCGAGCACGCATTCGCGAACGACACGATCAAGCGCAGGTGCGCGTTGTAGCGCGCATACCCGAGATCGCCCGCGCCGGAAGAGAGCAGCCGGTAGAGCCGCAACTCCGGGTCGGGTTCCGTTTCCGTGACCGGCACGCCCTCGCGGCGCAGCCGTGGGGCCGCCAGCGAAACCAGCAGGCTCGCCGCGCTGGTGCGGCCGGACGCCAGATCGGCGAGCCCCTCATCGACCAGCTCGCCTCCAGGCAGCCCAAGATCGGCGAACCGGCTCGCTCCAAATCGCCTGCGCACCCAGCGCGCCGTCGCCGCGCGGCGCGCTATCTCCCTACGCCGTCCGGGCCCGAGACTCCGTGCACGTGCACGACCACCCACACGCCCGAATGCCCGATATCGCTCCCGAACATCCTCCGGCAGTTCCACGTCGAAAGTATACATCGAATTCTCACTCGTGCTTAGGGGGTAAGCATGGAGGCGAATGGCCACGCGCGGCGACCGGCGTGCGGACACGAGGCAGCGTGCAAAGCGACAGACGTAAGCCATCCGGATGAACGCAGGCTGCCGTGAGCCGGGCCTCTGTGCCATAATCGGCACATGACCTTGTTCAGCACCGCCGGCCCGATCTTCGTAGCGACCAATGCCGCATCCCGCCGCTGGAGTGGCCGGACCAGAAGCAGTTCCCGTGGGATGCCATGCCACTCCCGACCCGCGCCTGCTCCGGCGCCGAAGTCGAACTCTCCTCGCCAGCAATCGCACCTTCCCGTAAGGAAACCGCCGGCATGGCGCCTCTGATGGAATAGGGCATGTCATGAACGACCGCCGATTGTGTGGTCAGACTCAGCGGTAGAAGGACCGGAGATTGATCGAAAGCATCACTATCAGCAACTTCAAGAGTCTTCGGCGCGTCGAACTGTCGCTCGGAATGCTGAATCTCTTCGTTGGCACAAATGCCAGCGGGAAGTCGAACTTCCTTGAGTCTCTTCGAGTGTTGCAGGGGATAGGAAACGGATTCACGATCAGTGAGATACTAGACGGAAGGCCGCCGAGCGCTACCAGCGAGGTTTGGGATGGAATCCGCGGCGGCAGTTCACGAACTTGCTTTGCCGGCTTCGACGGAGAGAGTGAGGTCTTGATCTCGGTGCAAGGCACTTTGGACGATGAACCCCAAGTGCCATGGCACTATTCGATTACGTTCCTTCCAATGGCGGGGCAAGTAAAGCAGGAGTCTCTGCAAGCAGGAGTACTTATCTTTCATACTGAAGAAACCAGCGGTCCCGACTCAGGACCAAAGCTCCGCGTGCACCACCACTATGTCGGAGGAGACCGGTCTCCTATCTCCGAGTCCGCCAGCTTCCGACCCGTACTTGGCGGGTTTTCAGGATTGAAATTCTTTGGGTTTTCCGGTGACAGCGTGGGCTTCGACCAAGGTCCATTCTACACAGAAGGCGCGGACTTGGCACGCCGCGTGGCAAGGCAGTTGGCGAATACGCAGCAATTGGAACCGTCCATTGCGTTACTTCGGGAATACTCGAAAGTACACGACGCCAAGCGTATGGGAGATCACGGAGAGAACTTCGCAGCCGTCGTAAAGACAATCTGTCAGAACGAAGACACCAAGGACGCATTCCTGTCATGGCTCCGCGAGCTCCGTCCCGATGAGGTTGACGACGTCGGTACGCTGAGCGGCGCTGTGGGCGATTCACTGTTTATGCTTCGTGAGAGCCATCGCGAATACCCCGCGCCAGTATTGAGTGCCGGGACGTTGCGGTTTGCGGCGCTGACTGCTGCGTTTTTCCAACCAGACATGCCAAGCATCATGACTATCGAGGAGATCGAAAACGGAATTCATGCAAGCCGCCTTCGGCTACTCTTGGAACTACTCCGAAACCGGTCGAGAGCGGGCCGGACACAGGTCTTCGCTACTACGCACTCGCCAAGTGCACTCGCATGGCTTGATGAATCCGAGTACGGCACGACGTTTCTCTGCAAGAGGGACGAGTCAACCGGCGAGTCGATGATACGTCCCCTGACTGAAGTCCCCCACTTTCTGGATGTCGCACAACGCCATCCGGTCGCTGACCTGTACGCCGAGGGCTGGCTCGAAACGGCCCTGTGAGTCTCCGCGTGCTCGTGATCCCGGAGGACCCGACACTCAACGGCTACATCCTGAGGCCCCTCGCACGGGCACTCCTAACTGACGCCGGACGACGTTCTGCCCGCGTGACGATTCTGGAGAATTCAAGAGTCCGTGGATACGACGACGCGACAAGAGCTATCCGGAGCTTGTTGGTGGAGCGTTACGGGTGGTTCGACCTCTGGCTATTCTTTCCCGATGCCGATCGTGGTAGTCGCGAGGCAATGCAGAACCTGGAGTCGGAACTTCACGCGAGGGGTGTCTCCCTGCTCTGTTGTCCGGCAGAACCAGAGGTTGAGATATACGCGTGTGCAGGCTTCCGCGGAGACATGAGCTTGACGTGGACCGAGGCGCGAAGGAATCCGCGAATGAAGGAGGAGGTGTTCCAACCGCTTCTCGACAAGCACGGCGACCCGCGCCGAGCCGGACAGGGAAGAGACCTCATGATGCAAAGGTCGCTGATGAATTTCCGTCTCTTGTATCAACTGTGCCCAGAATTGAAGCTCTTGCGCGACCGTATCGCTGAGCACGTGAGCAACCAGTAGGCACGACCGGCGATGGTTACATCATGGTTCAGGCACGGCGGCGAGGACTTGCGAGAATGAGCGCGCCGGAGTGAGGGTGCGGAGAAACGGCTCGCATGGGAGGCAGAGGACGCCACGCTCCTGGATGCGGCGCGAGCCGCGGTAGAGCAGCACGGGGGTGGCGATCGGATAATCCTGCGTGAACGCGCGGAGCCCGCTGAAGTCGCGGGGATGAAGCGTGGCACTGTCCTTGACCTCGATGGCGAACAGGCCACTCTCGCCGTAGAGGACGAAATCCACCTCGTTGCCGGCGCGGGTACGCCAGAAGCTCAGGGCGTCGTCGCGGTTCGAGTAGGCGATCCAGGCGCGCAGGTGCTGTGCGACCAGCCCCTCCAGGGCGGCGCCGGCAAGCTCTTCGGGCCGGTCGAACGGTCCGGTCGGCCGCAGCGACCGGAACAGACCGGCGTCGACCAGGTAGAGCTTGGGATGTGTCGTCATGCGGCGCCGGGCCCGCCGCGTGAACACCGGCAGCGTGAACGCCAGCAGCAGGTCGCGCAGCACGTCCACGTAGCCCTCCGCAACCTTGCGCTCCACTTGGCACTCGCGGGCCAGATTGGACACGTTCAGTACGGCGGCATGACTGAAGCTCACCGCCTCCAGGAAGCGGGAGAAGGCGCCGACGTTCCGAACCAGGCCCTCCGCCTGTACCTCCTCCCGTACGTAGAGTGCAGCGTATGACCGCAACACGACATCCGGCTCGGCCGCGTCGACTACCAGCGGTATCAGCCCCTGCGAGAGCGCGCGGTCCAGGTTGAACCCGGCGCCCAACTCGGCTGCCATGAACGGGTGCATGGTGGTGAGCGCGGCACGGCCAGCGAGCAGGTCCACGCCGGTGCGGCGCAGCTTGCGGGCACTGGAGCCGGTAAGTACGAAGCGCAGGCGCTTGTCGAGTTCGATGAGCTGGTGCACCACCTGCAGCAGTTCCGGCACTCGCTGTACCTCGTCGATCACGATCCGCCGCCTGGCAGGGCTCGCCGCGATGGTGTCGCGCAACCGTTCCGGTCGCGCATCATAGAAACGCGTGTTCTCCGGATCTATGAGGTCGACGAACAATGCATCGGGATAGCGCTCGCGCAACGACGTGGACTTCCCGGTACCACGCGGGCCGAACAGGAAGTAGCTCCCGGCGGGAGGCCGGTAGAACCGCTCAAACACGTCCAGACACTAACAAGAGTCCCGGCATTTTGTCCATGATGATTCCTTTTTGCGTCGAAAAACGGAATCATACTACCCAGAATGTGAACAACGTGGTGGCCGGGTTGAAAGACACGTGCGCGCGCAATAGCCTTGGGCAGGCATGGGAGCAGACGAGTATCCGCGGCTGGCGGAGGTTCGCGGCCACCTGCGGGTGAAGTGGTACCGGTCGCCGATCGAGCCGGCCACGCTGCGGGCGCTGATGCAGCGCAGCGACCTGCAGGGGTGGCTGCAGGCAGGCGGCCACTTGGCGCTGGCGGTGGCCACCGGGGCACTGGTGTGGTGGTGCTGGGCGGGCGGCCTGTGGCTGGGGTTCGCGCTGGCGCTGTTCGCGCACGGCACGGTGGCGAGCTTCTTTACCGGCGTCGCCCCGCACGAGCTGGCGCACGGCACCGTGTTCCGCACCAAGCGTCTCAACCAGGTGTTCCTGTACCTGTACAGCCTGCTGAGCTGGTGGGATCCGTTCGACTACGGCACCAGCCACACCTACCACCACCGCTACACCCTCTACCCCGAGGGCGACCGCGAGAACCTGCTGCCGCTGCACCCGTCGGTGGGGCGCACGTTCCTGCTGCAGATGTTCACGATCAACCTGCTCAGCAAACCGGGGCGCAACTTCACCAAGGGCGGCCTGCTGTCCACGCTGGCGATCACCGTGCTCGGCGCGTTCGGGCTGATCGGCTCCACCAGGGCGCCGATCCGGCAGTGGATCGAGGCGCTGCACCTCGACCAGCCGGCGGAGGCGTGGAAGTCGATGTGGTGGTCGCGGGCGCACCTCCTGTTCCACGGCGCCGTGCTGGTGATCGGGATCGCCAGCGGGCTGTGGGTGCTGCCGCTGGTGATCTCGGCGGCGCCGTTCATCGCCAACTGGCTCACCTACTTCGTCGGCCTGCCGCAGCACTGCGGCCTGCGCGACAACGTGCCCGACTTCCGCAAGTCGACCCGCTCAATGAAGCTCGACCCGGTCTCCAGCTTCCTGTACTGGCGCATGAACTGGCACACCGAGCACCACATGTACGCCGGCGTGCCGTGCTACCACCTCCGCAAGCTGGCACGCGCGATTGCTGCCGACATGCCGGAGCCGCGCACGCTGATCGGCGCCTGGCGCGAGATGCTGGCCACCTGGAAGCGGCAGCAACAGGACCCCGGCTACCAGTACGACACGCCGCTGCCGCCGGCCGCGGGCCGCGCCGCCCACGAAGAGCAGGGCAAGCTGGAAAGCTCGATCGGCGAGCTTGCGCCTTCCGGCCTGCGTTGACGTTAACGGGCTGTGCGTTCCGGGCGCAGCAGCCGCGCCAGCTTCGCATCGCAGCCGCGCGCCCCTCACCCGAAAGCCCGCTCCCCCACTCGCCAACATTGACGAATCGCCGGTCCTGACATAGGATTTCGGCTGCACATTTCTGGCGCAAGCTCGCGGCCGGTGACGCAAGCATCGACGCCCGGGAGCGCCAAGGAGGAACACTATGACAAAGACTCTCGTATTCGTTACGGGACTTCTTCTGGTCGCGTCGCTGGCCTCGTGGGCGGCCTCGGAGGCGGAGGAGGGCGGCGACGCGGAACAGATGGCGGTGCCGATGGGCCAATACCGGGAGGCGCCCATGCTGACCGAGCTGGTGGCCGCGGGAGAGCTGCCGCCAGTGGATGAGCGGCTGCCCGTGGAGCCGGCGCTGCTGGAGCCGATCGAGTCGGTCGGACGGTACGGCGGCACGCTGTACGTGCACGCCACCAACAATGCCCCGTGGGGCGACCTGCAGGAAGAGACCGAACGCGGCAGCTACCTGGGGCGCTTCCGATTCGACCGCTTGGAGGTGGAGGGCCACCTCGCGAAGGGCTTCGAGCAGGCCGCGGACGACCAGAGCATCACCATCTTCCTGCGCGAGGGGGCCAGGTGGTCCGATGGGGCGCCGTTCACGGCCGACGACGTGATCTTCATGTACGAGGACATGCACTGGCACGAGGAGATCGAGACCTGGATGTGGTTGCCGCAGGCGCGGCGGGCGATCAAGGTCGACGACTACACGGTACGCCTGGAGACCGATGTCCCCTACCCGGTCCTTACCCTGAAGATGGCCGAGCCGGCCGGCGGCGACTGGCACTCCTACTATCCCAAGCACTACCTGCAGAAGTGGCACATCCGCTACAACGAAAATGCCAACGCGCTGGCCAAGGAGGAGGGCTTCGACACCTGGGTCGATGCGTTCCGCCATCACTTCTGGTGGAATCCCCGCCAGGACATGAACTTTCCCACCATGCAGCCGTGGGTGCTGACCCACTCCGACACCACCAACAAGGTGCACGACCGCAACCCGTACTACTGGAAGGTGGATGCCGAGGGCCAACAGCTCCCCTACGTGGACCGGATCGTGACCGACATCGTCGATTCGGAGACCTACCACCTGAAGATCATTGCCGGTGAATCGGACGTGGCATTCGTCAATACGGCGTTCGAGAACTTCTCGCTCTACAAGCAGGGCGAGGATGCGGGCGGCTACAACGTGGTGCTGCTGCCCGGCAACAAGGGCGCCGACGTGGGCTTCCGCGTCAACCAGAACCATCCCGACCCGGTGAAGGGAGGCATCTACCGGGACGTGCGGTTCCGCCAGGCCCTCTCGCTGGCGATCGACCGGGACGACCTGAACAACGCCGTGTTCTTCGGCCTCGCCGTGCCGCGGCAGTTCACGATCCTGCCGAGTGCCACCTACTACAAGCCGGAGTGGGCCGAGGCGTACGCCGACTTCGATCCCGACCGCGCCAACGAGCTGCTCGATGCGGTGGGCCTGAGCGAGCGCGACAGGCAGGGCTTTCGCGTCGGCGCCGACGGCAAGACCTTCGAGTTGGCGGTTGAATACGGTGTCGGCGGTGAGGCTGGGAACCCGACTGCACCGCTGGAGCTGGTCAAGGAGTACTGGGAGAGCGTCGGAATCAAGGTGCTGCTGAAGTCGTGGGAATCGGGCTACTTCTGGGAGCGCATGCAGGATCCCGAGCACGAGATCGCGTTCCACGCCGAGCAGTCGAAAGAGGTGCGCTCGTTCATGGTTGAGCGCGAGTCGTGGACCGCGGCCCGCGGGTGGGGCCCGTTGTGGCAGAGGTGGCTGATTGCCGACGCCAACATCAAGGATGGCACCAACACCCTGGCCGACTACGACGGCAAACTTCCAGGAGAAGAGCCGCCCGATTACGTGAAGCAACTCTTCCAGTATGGCGAGGACAGGATTCAGACCAAGCTCGGTTCACCGCAGTACCGCGACCTGTCCCAGAAGATCTACGACTGGCACGCCGAACACCTGGTGCACATCGGCGCCGTCGGCCAAGCCCCGCTGGTCTACATCGCCAACAAGAAGCTTGGCAACGTACCGCGCGAATTCTACACCGGCATCGGCGGCTCGATCGACCTGAACATCACTGCGGACCAGCTCTTCTTTAGGCAGTAAAGCAAGTGGGCGGCCCTGACCGGGCCGCCTGCTACTCCCAGTGCCGGATCATTTCAAGTTCGGGGTTGGTGGTGGTGTACAGCGGCAGTTCCGGGATGTGCACCTGGGGCGACTGGGTGACGGCGAGCAGGATCAGGTCTGCCACGTCCTCCGGTTGCCCGAGCCGCGCCGCGTCGTCGCGATGGTGGTCGCGGCGCATCTTGGTGTCCACCGGCCCCGGTTCGACCAGCGTGGCCTTGACGCCGTGCCGCCCCCCCTCCTGCCCGGTGATGCCGGTGAATCCGCGCACGCCGAACTTTGCGGCCCCGTAGGCGCCGTAGTTGGCGCCTGGATGCCGGCCGGCGAGCGACGACACGTTGAGGATGTGGCCGCGCCCGCGCTCGCACATGTGGCTGAACACCGCCTGCGTGCACAGGAACACCGCCTTCAGGTTGACCGCAATGTTGCGGTCCCACAGCTCCTCGGTGATCTCCGGTATCGGCGAGGTGCCGGGCACCCCGGCGTTGTTCACCAGGATGTCGACCGCGCCGAAGCGTTCGATGGTCTGCGCCACCATCGCCTGCACCGCCGCCTTGTCCGCGACGTCGGTCGGGATCGCCAGCGCCTCGCGCCCGAGCGCCTGAATCTCCGCCGCCACCGCCTCTATCTCGGCCGCGGTCCGCGCCGCCAGCGTCACGTTGGCCCCCTCCCGCGCCAGCGCCAGCGCCGTGGCCCTCCCGATGCCGCGCCCGGCCCCGGTAACAATGGCGGTCCGATCCTGCAATTTCATTCCTGACTCCTTCTCGTTCGGATGCGCCATAATACCACGGCCACACGAATCCCGCCGCAAGGACCTCGCCCTGACCCATCGCGCCCCGGGCCGCTGTCCGTCGGCAACGGCTCGGTATTGCATCTCTGCGGCTTTGGTAATACCGTTCGGTCATGAAGACACTCACCGTCAAGCTGCCGGAGCGTTTGGCCGCGTCCTTGGAGCGTGAGGCCGAACGGGCGCAGGTCTCGAAGTCGGAGATGGTCCGGGACATTCTTGATCGGCATCTATCCGGCACTGCCGTCTCGGCGGTCGATCTCGCGGTCGATCTCGCCGGCTGTGTCGACAGCGGAGTCGGAGACCTCTCCTCCAACCGGGCCCGGCTCGATGGGTTCGGTCGCTGATGGCGTGGCTGCTGGATACCGGCCCGTTGGTGGCATTTTTCGACCGGCGGGACCACCACCATGAGTGGGCAATGGAACAATGGGCGCGCGCACCGATACCGCTCCTCACCTGCGAGGCGGTGCTTGCGGAGGCCACCTACCTGCTCCAGGAGCACGCGGGCCTGAACCCCGCGCGCGTGCTGGAACTGATCGAACGCGGCGTCGTGACCGTGCCATTTCAGGTCACGGAACACTCAGCGGCGGTGTCGCGCCTGCTCGACAAGTACGCCGACCAGAACATGCAGTTGGCCGACGCCTGCCTGGTCCGTATGTCCGAGATCTCACGCAGCAGCTACGTGTTCACCATCGACCAGAAGGATTTCAGCGTGTACCGCCGCTTCGAACGCCGAGTGATCCCACTCGTGGCTCCACCCCGGTGCTGACGGTGCCGCGGTCCATCACCGGGCTCTCACCGGGTAGCCGATCACCTGGCAGGGCGGCGACTGCCTGCGGTTCGTAGGTTGACGCGCACATCATACGTGTATATGTTACGCGACAATACGTATATGGGAACGCGAAAGAGCAAGCTGACCCTTACCGCGGATGTGTCGGTCATCACGATGGCCAAGCGTTTGGCGGCGCAGAGAAACACGAGCGTGTCGGCACTGTTCTCCCGCCTGATCGTGTCGATGCAAGCGGAGCAGAATGCGGATGACAGTGACCTCGGGCCGCTGACTCGGAGGGCATCCGGACTCGTCACCTTGGCGGACGGGCGTTCCGACCGTGATCTGCTCGCGGATGCCCTCGCCGACAAGCACGGATTGTCCGGGTGACCGCCTTGATCGACACCAACGTCCTGCTCGACGTGCTCGCCCGCCGAGAACCGTTCTATGCCGCGGCGAGCCGGGTATGGACACTGGCTGAACGAGGAGCGACGCGCGGCCTCGTTTCCGCGATCAGTTTCAATAACGTGTACTACATCGTCCGCAAGGCATCCGGCAAGGGTCAGGCCAACGTGGCGCTACGCTTGATGCGTGACATATTCGAGGTGGTGGCCGTCGATGCGCGGATAGTGGATCTAGCGATGCAAGACCGCAGCGTCGACGACTTCGAAGACGCGATACAGCTACATTCGGCGATTCAAGCGCATGCACCGCACTTGGTGACGCGGAACACTTCCGACTTCCCCACGGACAGGGTCTCCGTCCTGTCTCCGGACGAATTCCTGGCACTCTCCCACCCGGACTCCGATGACAGCGCCGAATAACGGGGAACTCCCCCTGCACCACCGAGCCGGCGCCGGTGGCGGCTCCGTGCGCCGCGCCCCGGGCGCCAAGCGGGTCTTGCCCCGGCGGTTCGTGCGCTGCTGCTTGATCGGGATAGTCGGCGCCGCACTGATGATGGGCTGCTTTCCGCGCATGCCCACCAATCCGGCGGCGCAGCAGTCCGCCGCTACCGACGCCTCGTTTTCGCCGGACGGCTCGACGATCCTGTTCGCCGCCAACCACGACGGCGACCTGGAGATCTACGTGGTGGGCGCCGACGGCAGCGACCGCCGGCAGCTCACCGACAACGCCGGGCAGGATTTCTTCCCGAGCTGGTCGCCGGACGGCAACACCATCGTGTTCAGCTCCGACCGCAGCGGCGCGGTGGAGCTGTACCTGATGGACGCCGACGGCAGCAACCAGCGCCCGCTCATGGCGGAGGAGGGCTGAGCTGTACATCGGAACCCAGTTCGGCTGCCGGCACGACACCGACATCCAGGTGCTCGCCCAGTTGGGCGTGCTGCACGTCGACCAGACCCCCGCCGAGCCGTGGTCGGAGTGGACCGCGGACACGCTGAAGGCGCTGCGCGACCGCTTCGCCCGGCACGGCATCGAGTTGGAGATGATTCACGTGCCGCTGAGCGCACGCTCGGCCCTGCAGGACGAGGCCGGCGCCATCTTCCTCGGCCCGAGCGACGCACGCGACCGGCAGATCGAGCGCATGTGCGAGACGGTGCGCATGGCGGCCGCCGCCGGGCTGCGCGGCATCAACTACAACATCACCCTGCTCGGCCACCTGCGCACGGCGCCGCGCCACGGTCGCGGCGGGGCCATCCTGTCGTCGTTCGAGCTGGACAAGCTCGACCGGACGCGCGGTGCGTTCGAGGGCGGCGCCGCGGACGAGGACACCATGTGGGAGCGCATCGACCACTGGCTACGCCACATCATGCCGGTAGCCGAGGAGTACGGCATCCAGATGGCGTGCCACCCCTCCGACCCCGGCATCGGCTACGGCGTGCAGTACCGTGGCGTGGCGCGCGTTCTCGGCATGGTGGACGGTTTCAAGAAGCTGATCGACCTGTACGACAGCCCCTGCAACGGTCTCAACTTCTGCCTCGGCTGCTTCTCGGAAGCGCTACGCAACCCCGCCGAGGAGATCTACGACGTGATCCGCTATTTCGGTGAGCGCGGCAAGATCTTCAACGTCCACTTCCGCAACATCAAGGGCGGTCTCGGCGACTTCGTCGAAGTGTTCCCGGACGAGGGCGACGTCGACATGGTGCGCGCGCTGCGCACGTTCAAGGAGGTCGGCTACCGCTACATGATCATGCCCGACCACGTCCCCGGCCTGTCCGGCGCCGAACCGCGGCAGGTCGGCTTCGCCTACACCTACGGCTACATCCACGCCCTCCTGCAAGCGATCGAGGCCTGACCTCGCCGTGGCGGCGCGGTGATACACCTCCAGTTCGGGTTCCGGCGCGAGGATGAAGGGCCGGACGCCCACTTCTACGCGCAGCCGCGGCTGGTCACGCACATCGACGAGGCAGCCATTGCGGGCGTCACGCAGCTCTACCGCGAGTATCTGCCGGCGGGGGGAGCGGTGCTCGACCTGATGAGCAGTTGGGTGAGCCACCTGCCGGCCGAGGCGGCCTATTCGCGCGTGGTGGGGCTGGGTATGAACCGCACCGAGTTGGCCGCCAATCCCCGGCTGGATGGCTACGTGGTGCACGACCTGAACCGGCACCCGCGCCTGCCCTTTGCCGACGCCGAGTTCGACGGCGCCGCCATCTGCGTGTCGATCCAGTACCTCACCCGGCCGGCGGCGGTGCTGCGCGACCTGGGCCGCGTCCTGGTGCCCGGCGGCCCGCTGGTCATCACGTTCTCCAACCGCTGCTTCCCCACCAAGGCAGTCCGTTCCTGGCTGCTGCGCGACGACCTCGGCCACGCCGCGCTGGTCGCCCGCTACCTGGAGGCGGCGCGCACCTGGACCGCCATCCAGCACCTCGACCGCAGCCCGCAGGCCGGCGACCCGCTGCACGCCCTCATCGCGCGCCGCGCTCCGTAGCGCTTGGCACACTACGGATGCCCCGCACCGGCGGGCCGCTGCAGGTCGGCTGTCGCTTTCACGTCCGCCCACTTCAGTCGGCGGGCGTGCGCGCAGGTACCGGCACGCTCGCGCCCGTTCGCCGAAGAGGTCTCGAACGCCCCACTCGGGACGTGATCGCCCACGATGCCGATACTCGAAACACGCACCCGGCGCGCCACACACGATCCACACGGATCAGGAGTCGTTCATGAACGCACGCGGCGAGCTCGCCTGCCATCGCCGGTCTCAGCCATGACGGGACACAACACGCCGAGGCGGAATCGGCTGTGCTTTTTCGGCGCCGTCCTTGTCGCGCTGGCTGCAGTGCTGCAGCCGGCGCCGGTCGCGGCTGTCAGTTACGAGTTCGACCTGACCTACCACCCGGCCACGGCGGTCGTCGCCGGCACGCAGGTGATCTCCTTCAGCCGCTCCGAATTCGGCGACGAGGCGGTGCTGCTCCTGCTCAACAACGCCGGCGCCGTCCGCAACCCGCATGAGAACCCGCTGCTCGAGGATCTGCGCTACCAGTCGGGGTTCGAGGCGGGCTACACGCGGATCACGAGCATCGTCGACTCTCTCGGCGCCGTGGTGCCGTTCGAGGAGTTCACGCCGCCTGCGCACGGCCGCATGTTCACCTATCCCATGCCCGGCCTGGCGGTGCGGTTGCGGCTGCCGCCGCGCGACCGCTACCGGCTCACCGTCGCGTTCCGGACTCGCCTGCCCGCCCTGCGCACGGGAGACGTCACCAGTCGCGACGGCGTGTTCGTGCAGCGCTTCGCCTGGTATCCGCGCCTCTACCCCCGCCCGGACCGGTTCACGCTGCCGCCGATCGCCGGCTACCGCGTGCGCATCGTCGTCCCTCCGGGATACCGGGTGATCTCGCACGACGAGCGCGCCGTGCCCGCGGTGAACGGATCCGCGTACCTGATCGAACGGCAGGCGCCGTCGGTCACCATTCCGCTGACCATCTTTCGCGAGGACCGCTTCCGGCTCGTCGAGGACGCATCCGCGCACGCGGTTGTGCGCCTGTTTCACCGTCCCGGCCGCGAGCGCCAGGCGCGCAAGCTCGCCCGCTACGCCGCCGAGGCGCTGGACCACTACGCCGGCACGCTCGGGCCGCTGGACTATCGCCGCATTACCATCGTGGAGGGGGTGCGGCCGGGCGCGTGGGGCATGGCCGCGGACGCCTTCGTGATGCTGGGCAGCGGCGCGTTCAACGCCGACGTGCCGTCGCCGGAGCTCTGGAACCGCGTGCTGGAGTTCCTGGTGGCGCACGAGATCGGGCACTTCTACTTCGGCATCGGCACGGCCGTGGACTTCATCAGCGACAACTGGCTCAGTGAGTCGCTTACCCAGTACGTGACGCTGGACTACCTGGAGCGGAAGTACGGCGCGGACGACAACCTGTTCCCCGGCGACGCCGGCCCGGCGGGCGCCCTCGCCCGCCGTCTGCTGGCCTACGGCAGCTTTCGCGAGCGGCTGGTGGCCCGGTTCCACGCGCTGCGCAAGGCGGGCTACGACTTCCCGGTGGCAAGCGACGTGGACGGCCAGAACCAGAACGGCCTGCAGGCGGTGATCTACGACAAGGGCGCCCTCGCCGTGCGCCAGCTCGCCACCGAGATGGGCAAGGACGCCTTCGACGAAGCCTTGCGCGAGTATGCCCGCCGGTACCGGCGCCGGTTCACGGACACCGGGCAGTTCCTCGCCCACCTCGAGGCGCGCCGGCCGGGCATGCGCAGCGCCGGCGAGCAGGTGCTGACCACCGACCGCTATCCCGACTACGCCGTGGCCGGGGTGGCCTACGACGGGAACGTGGCCCGGATCACGATCCGCGACCATGGCGACAGCGGTCTGACCACCTTGGTGAGGGTCGTCGTCGAGGAGGTCGGCGAAGGCGAGCGGACCCTCGACTTCACGGTGCGCGGCACGGAGGTGCTGGAAGTGGCCGGCCGCGTGCGCAGTGTGGAGATCGACCCGGCGTGGTACACGCTCGATGTCGACCGCAAGAACAACCACCACCCGCGCAAGGTCAATTGGGTGTTCCGGCAGCACAGCCGCCACGAGGCCGACCTGGTCGCCATCGACCTGCGCCTGTTCGAGCTGTCGCCGGAAACGCTGCGCCTGGGGGGCGGGGTCGGCTACCGGTCGACCGGGATGGTGTCCTACGAACTGAGCGCCGGAGGCGCCGCCCGGATCGAGCCGGGCGCGCCCGCCGAGTGGCTCGCGACCCCTCCCGTGGTCGCGCCGGGGGCCTATGCCGCGGCGGAGTTGTCGCTGCCGCGCGGCGCGCACGCCGGGGTCCTCTTCACCTGGTACGGCGCGGAAGACTGGAGCGGCTCATTCGCACTCCGGCGGCCGCTGCGCACGCCGCTGGAGCTGGGTACCCGGCCGACCTACTACGACAGCGGCCTGTCGCTGGCGGCCGGGCTGGACGTCGATCAACGCCCGGCGCTGGAGCCGTGGATCGGGCTGGATTCGGTGCGGCTGCCCGGAGCCGTTCCCCACTGGGCATCGCTGCGGCAGCGGTCCACGGTGCTGCCGCGCGACGGCACCTGGTCGCTGCAATCGAGTCTGGCGGCGGCGGTGCCGCTGCGCATCGTGCCGCGCGTGTACCTGGTGCCGAGCGTCGACCTGGGCGCCGACTGGCGCCTGTTCGGCATCGGCAGCGCGCCGCCGGCAGGCGTGGAGAGCCGGTTGCGCGCCGGCGACCGAAGCGAGGCCGGCGGTCAGCCGGCGACCGGGCGCGCCCTTGGCGGTGTGGATCTGCTGGTGCCACTGGTCGGTGGGCGCGAGGACCGGCTCCTGGACCTGGTGGTGTTCCGCAGCCTCACGGCGGCGCTCTACTTCGAAGCCGAGAACCGCTTCACCGCGTTCCCGGCGCTCGGCGACGGACGGGAATGGAGTCCGCATGCCGGGATCGAGCTGAGTGCGGGCATCACATCCCTGATCGACGTACCCTTGGCGATCGCCGGCGGGCTCGACGTTCCGCTGCGCACCGCCGGCGACCCGTCGACGTGGCGCTTCTACCTGTCGGCGAACCTGCCACTCCGCCTCTACACCCTGCTGCTCGCCGATTGAACGGCGAAGGTGAGTCATTTCCACTATGCTGCCTCCGATGCACACTTACCTTGAGTTCGAGGTCTCCTTGCTGGACATCGATCCGCGCATCTGGCGGCGCTTCCAGCTTGGCGCGGATGACACGTTCGGCGATCTGCACGAAGCGATTCAGGACAGTTTCGACTGGGACACGGACCACATGTGGATTTTTCGTGCGGCGGGCCGGGACCGACGCACGCTCGCCGGTCCCGGGGCGTTCGACCTGGGCTTCGAGAGCGACGAGATTCCGGATGCGTGGGAGGTGAAGCTCACGCAGCACTTCCGGCGCGTGTCGATGACGTGCCGGTACACCTACGACCTCGGGGACAACTGGGTTCATGCCGTGAAGTTGCGGCGGCGAGCAACGACTGCGGAACGATACCACCGCCGCCTTGTCGCCGGAAGTCGTGCAGCCCCGAAGGAAGATAGCGGAGGGATCTACGGATACTGGCGTCTGGTCGAGATGATCGAGACCGGCAACGACCCCTGGGGATTGGACCCCGACGAACAGCCCGGCTGGATCGATGAATGGAAGCCGGACCAGTTCGATCTCGCCACCGCAAAGGCGACATTCGACCGTTAGCAACGACAGCGTATGCTCCCTGTCACGAGCATGTGCGGATGCTGCCCGAAGAAGCCGCAGCAGCAATCGGACGCTTCGTTTCGGCACGCTTCGAGTGCGGAGACTCGCGAGCGAGCGTAGCGCAGGCTACCGCATCTTCCGGGAGCACTCCAAGCACTGGGAAGCTGCCGCGCGGCAGTATCGACCGCACCCTCCGGGACGGACTGCAGGTGATTCAGACGCTCCGGGGTGGCGCCGGGAGCGGCGTGCTCGGGCTTGGCATCGGCAAGCGCCGTGGCCCGATAGGAGCCGGCTGCCGGTGACTGTTCGTTACTCGTTTTCGTCCCTCCTGGGCTATGCCGGTGCCGGAGGCTACGCCAGCGGGAGCCAGACGGTCATGGGGTGGTTGCCGCGGTTGTGCCAGGCGAAATAGGGGATCATCCGGATCTGCGCCGGCTCGCGGTCGCCGGCGGCGCCGCGGCGGTAGAGCTCGCCGTCCCAGGGCCGGCCCCCGGCACGGATAGCCGTTCCCTCCAGCACGGTTACGCCGCCCAGGAGGTCGGCGTCGTGGCGTGCCGCCGGCGCGAAGTCGCGCGGCAGGTGGATCGCGTCGAGCGCCGTGTCGTCACTCAGGTCGACCGCTTCCACGCAGTAAACCACGGGGCCGCGCACTACGGCGGCCTGGTTGCGGTCCTGCTCCAGGCGCGGGTGGGCGGTGACCAGCTCGGCGTGCAGCGGCAGGGTCAGGGTGACCCGGTCGCCATCCTGCCACTGCCGGCGGACGGCGGCGTAGGTGCCTGGTTCGGCGGCAACCGGCGCGCCGGCTACCGTCAGCTCGCCGCCGCGCGCCCAGCCGGGCACACGGAGGTGCAGGGTGAACGGGTGCTCCGGCGCCTCCTCCAGCGTGATGGCGATGGCGCCGTCCCAGGGGTAGTCGGTCTCCTGTGTCAGCACTAGGGCACCGCCGGCGACCTCCGCCTGCAGCCGGCTGCCGCCGTACAGGTGTACCCACACGGCGTCGTCGGCCAGGCCGTACGCCCAGCGGTGCAGGCGGGCGATGGTGCGGGCGACCTGCGGCGGGCAGCAGTAGCAGGTATGGGTGGACCAGCGTTCCGGGGTGTCGTTGCTCATGCCGCGGTGCTCGGCGCCGTACCAGCGCAGCGGGTTGGTGTAGCAGAAGCGGGTGCCGTCGGCGCTCATCCCGGACAGCCCGCTGTTGTACAGCACCTGCTCCAGCACGTCGCCGTAGCGGGCGTCGCCGGTGAGCGCCGCCATACGCCACGCCCACATGCCCTGGCCGATGTTGGCGCAGGTCTCGGTGTAGGCGGTGGCGTTGGGCAGGTCGTGCGGCAGCCCGAACGCCTCGTGCACCGGGTCGTTCCGGATGGAGGCGCTGAAGTGGTCCGCGCCGATCGCCCCGGTCAGGTAGAGCTTGGTGGCTACAATGTCGTTCCAGATCCGTTCCAGCGCCTCCAGCACGGCCGTTTCGCCGGTTTCGGCGTACACGTCCGCGGCGCCGGCCCACAGGTAGGTCGCGGTCACGGCGTGGCCGACCGCCGCGGTCTCTTCGCGCAGCGGCACCCGGTCCTGGTTCAGGTCGCCGTTGAAACCGGGGTCGGGCGCCGACCCGCGGTTGCTCACGAACACGCCGGCCAGCTCCAGGTAGCGGCGCTCGCCGGTCACCCGGTACAGGTCCACCAGGCCAACGATCTGCGACGGGTTGAAGCCGAAGTTGGCGAGCGCGGGCGGCGTCGGCAGGAACACGCCGCACAGGTAGTCGGCCAGCCGGACCGCCACCTCCAGCAGGCTGCGCTTGCCGGTGGCCTCGAGGTGCACGGCGGCGGCGGTGAAGCAGTGCCCGGCGTTGTACAGCTCATGGTGATGCACGTTCTGCCAGCGCTCCTTGGCCGGACCCAACGTGATCTGGGTGTTGAGGTAGCCGTCGGGCTCCTGTGCGGCGGCGACCCAGCCGATCACCTCGTCCATCTGCCGGTCCAGGTCCGGGTCACGGGTGGCGCCGTACACGTGGGCCATCGCCTCCAGCCACTTGTAGCAGTCGCCGTCGCTCCAGTCGGTGCCCTCGTGGGCGCCCTCCTCCAAGCCCGCGGCAATGCGGAAGTAGGCCAGCCGCGCCGTGTTGGACGGATCCTCCAGCGCGCGGCGCATGCTCGGCAGAATCGTGCCGTGGCAGAGTTCGAAGCGGTCGGCCCAGAAGCCGCCGGTCCAGCGGCTCCGGCCGAGAGCCGGCGCGGTCATCCTGGAATGCGGACTCGGATAGTGATATGCGGAACCCTTCATGTGCGGAAGTGTATCAGTACTGGTCCGAGGAGCCGGACGGCGGGCGATACCGGGGCATCGGTTTTCATCGTCGTCCATGTTACCGAGTGACGGTACAGACTCACGAGATTCTGGCGGTTTCGTGCTTCCGTCCTGCATCACAGGTGGAAATGAGTGAGGCATTTCTGCCAGGCGCGGATCACCCGGTCCTCGTAGATCTCCTCTTCGGCGTCAGAGAACAGGCCGTGCCGGTCGTACCACTCCACGTACTGCCGTACGCCCTCCTCCAGGCTCATGCGCCACGCGAAGTCGGGGAAGTCGCGCTTGAACGCCTCCACCGAGAAGCACATGTTGTAGCGCGTCAGCGACGGTACGAAGCTACCCCTTACCTCGTCGCTGTCGATCGCCAGCAGCGCCTCCACCGGCACGTGCGCCAGCTCCGGCTGCACGCCGAGTACGCCGCCGACGAGTTGCATGTACCCGTCGAAGGTCAGGGCGCCGTCATGGCCGCAGGTGTAACTCCGCCCGGCCGCCGTGTCCCTCCCCTGCACCACGCGCGCGATCATCCGCCCGGTGTCGTGCGCGCAACTGGCGTGCAGGATGGTGTTGCCGTCGCCCGGCACCAGCACCGGCATGCCGGCCCGCATGCGCGGCACTTGGTCCTTCATGCCGCCCCACGCGAACAGCGACATCATGCCGCTCGCCGTCCCGAACGAGTAGGTGGGACGCACGACGGTGGCCGGGCGCCCCGCCCCGGTCAGCAGCCGCGCTACCCGCTCATCGCACGCGCGCTTGTGCGCGCCGTACGGGTTGCGGGTCGGCGCGAGCGGATCCGTCTCCCGCATCGGGATGCGCGACAGCGGGTAGCCGTAGGTGTCGACGGTGCTCACCAACACGTAGTGCGTCGCAGCGGGCAACAACGGCACCAGTTCCTCCACCTGCCTCGGCTCGAAGCAGACGAAGTCGACCACCGCGTCCGGCCTGAAGTCGTCTATCGCCGCCTTCAGGTCGGACGGGCGGCCGCGGTCGCCGCGATAGAACCGCACCGCCTCCGCGAACCGCGGATCGGCGTTCTCGCTACGCTTGAGGATCGCCAGCGGATGCCCGCCGGCGACCAGTTCCTCGGCGCAGCCGCCGGAGATGTTCCCCGGTCCGCCGATCAGCAACACCCGGCTCATGCGGCTCTCTTTCCGTGCGCGCCGCTCCTATTGCATCTCCGCCTTGAGTGCCTGGTCGATCCACAGGTGCTCCATGTAGGGGCCGACGCTGGTGCCGCCGCTCATCGCCTCGCCGTAGTAGTTCTTGACCCACGGCCACCAGTACACGAACCGGCCGCTGGCGCCGATCGGAATGTAGGCCACCTCGTCCATCACCAGCAGCGCCATCTCCTTGAGGATGGCGTCGCGCTCGCCCGCGTCCACGGTCATCCGCGCCTTGTCGGTCAGCTCACCGAGCTTGGGGTTGTCGTAGTTGGGCGTGTTCCACGGGTTCGATTCGTCCGTCGATGCCAGCGACCCGATGATGCCGAGCGGGTTGTTGGACGCCGAGTTGGTGGCGAACAGGTCATAGCCGGTGCGCGACGACATCAGCGCGGACAGCGCGGTGTGCTCGTGCGACTTCAGCTCCAGCTCGACGCCCACGTCCTCGAAAAACCCCGCCATCATGGTGGCGATGTCGCCATGCGTGCCCGCCGTCGCCGCCGGCGTGAAGGCGATCTCCAGCTTGAAGCCGTCCGGGTAGCCGGCGTCCACGATCATCTGCCGCGCCTTGTCCGGGTTGTAGGTGTACAACTCCGTGATGTGTGCGGGAAGCTGGCTGAAGTCGCCCAGGATGCTGGAGCCGTCGCGCCAGTCGACCGGGTAGTTGTACAGCGCGCCGTAGCCCCACACCGCGTCGATGATCGCCTCCTGGTCGACCGCCATCATCAGCGCCCGGCGCACCTGCTTGTTGGCCAGGTGCTCGTTGTCGTGGTTCAGCGCCACCACCACCGGCCAGATCTCCACCCAGCCCTCGCTCTGCAGATCGGGCGAGGTGTCGGCCAGGGTGTCCCGGAACTTCACGCTCACGGTGCCCATGATGTCGAGCTTGCCGGTGCGCAAAGACGCGATCTGGGTCGACTCGTCCGGCAGGTTGGGCATGATCATCTCGTCGATGAACGGCAACTGGTACTCGGCGCCGTCGATGGTGGTGGTGCGCCAGTACTGCGGGTTGCGCGCGAACGAGATGTGCGAGCCGACCACCGCCTCCTGCAGCAGGAACGGCCCGGTACCGACCAGGTTGTCCCAGTTGCCGGGATCGGCCTCCACCACCTCGCGCGGATAGTGCACCGAACCGGAATGCTGCGCGATGTTGGCGAAGCCGCCCGGGTTGAAGCTGCTGGTCTCGACGATGCAGTCGTTGCCTTCCGCATGGATCGAGTCGATGAAGCCGCCGTTCTCGGTGCGCCAGCCGGCGTTGCCGCGGTCGGCGACCCGGTTCAGGGCGTACGCGCAGTCCTCGGCGGTATAGGGACGCGACTGCATGACGTGTTCCTTGCCGTCGGCCGCCCACATGATGCCGTCGCGTATGGTGAACACCATCCGGTCGGCGGTGACCTCCCAGCTCTCGGCGAGCGCTCCGCGCGAGTAGGCCGGCGAGATGTTGTCGCTGGTGAAATTGGTGAACTCGCCGGTACCGCGCGGGCCGTACTGCACGAAGTCCGCCTCCACCAGGCGCTGCATCACCGGGCTGATGTACATGCGGGTGACCCACTGATTGAGGTTGGTGTCCGCGCTCGGCACGTCCTGCCCCCAGAAGTAGAGGGCCGCCGTGCCGCCGTACATCGAGTCCTCGGCGGCGGCGCCTTCCTCGCCCGCGGGCGAGCCCCACGCGGACGCGCCGACCAATACCAGGGCCCCGGTCAACAGGGCCATCCATCTGTTCTGCATCGCTCTCTCCTCCTGTTTGGTAGCGTTGCGTTATGTACTCGCGACTGTCACCAGTCACGAGTCTGCTGTCGTCATTTCCCCTTTCGCACCCTTCGCCGACGCTGGCGGACACCGTAGCGCCCCGCCCCGCCGCGCAGGCGTGGATCCAGGATGTCGCGCAGTGCGTCCCCGAACATGTGCGTGCCGTACACTACCACACTCAGGGCGAGTCCGGGCCACAGCACCATCCAGGGCGCCAGGAACATGTAGCTGCGGTTGGCGCCGCTCAGCATCGCCCCCCAGCTCGGCGCCGGCGGCGGGATACCGTAGCCCAGGAAGCTCAGCGACGCCTCGGTGAGGATGATCCCCGGCAGCAGCATCGAGAAGCCGACGATGATCAGCGGTGCGATGTTGGGCAGGATGTGGTGCAGCAGGATGCGGCTGGTGGGGGCGCCGATCGCGGCCGCCGCCTGCACGTAGGCGTTGCCGACCACGCTGATGGTGAAGCCGCGCGAGTGGCGCGAGCCGCTGATGCCGCCGCCCACGCCCATGACGATGATCAGCGGCAGCATGCCCTGGCCAACCATCGACATGATCACCGCCACGATGATGATAAGCGGCAGCGACATCACCGCGTCGACGAAGCGCTGCACGATGAGGTCGAACTTGCCGCCGACGTAGCCGCTCAGCATGCCGATGCCGACCGAGATCACGGTGGCCACGGTACTGCTCGCCAGGCCGACCACCATCGACACCCGCGCCCCGAAAATCACCCGGCTCAGCAGGTCGCGGCCCAGGTTGTCGGTGCCCAGTAGGAAACGCGCCGACGGCGGCGCCAGCCGGTCGTCGTGCATGTCGTTCATGCCGTACGGGGCCAGGAAGTCGGCGAAGATGCCGGCAAACAGCAGCAGCAGCGTGATCACCAGCCCTACGGCCCCAAGCGGCTTCTCCTTGACCAGCCGCACCAGGAAGCCGGCCAGCCGGGAACGCTTCTGGTCCCCGGTCACCGGTGGCCTCCGATCCTGACCCCGAAGCCGGTCAGCCGGGAGCGCCGCCCGTCCTGCGCCACCGCCGTCACTTCCGTTCGTGCCGGATGCGGGGATCCAGGTAGCCGTAGCTCAGGTCGATCAGCAGGTTGATCAGCACGATCGCCACCGAGAAGATCAGCAGCACCCCGCTCACCACCGGGTAGTCGCGCGCCTGAATCGCCTGCAGCGTCAGCCGCCCCATCCCCGGCAGGTTGAAGATCTGCTCCACGATCACCGAGCCGCCCACCATCAGCAGGAGCTGCGGGCCGATCGAGGTCACCACCGGGATCATCGCGTTCTTGAGCGCGTGCCGGATCAGGATGACCCGCTCCCGCAGCCCCTTCGCCCACGAGGTCCTGATGTAGTCCTGGCGCAGCACCTCCAGCATCATGGTACGGGCGATGCGCATCGTCCCGCCCGCCATCCCCATGCCCAGCACCAGCGCCGGAATGACCAGGATCTTCAGGTTCTCGACCGGATCCTCGAACAACCCGACGTACCGGAACGGCGGCGCGTAGCCCCACCAGATCGACGGGTAGACGATCACCATCGTAGCGATCCAGAAGCCCGGCACGGCGACCCAGAAGATGGCGAAGCTGCGCCCGGCGTAGTCGCCGAGCGAGTCCTGGCGCACCGCCGAGTAGATGCCGATCGGCAGCGCGATGATCTGGCTGAAAATGAATCCGAGCAGGCCCAGTTCGACGGTGACCGGCCAGCGCGCGGCGATCTCCTCCAGCACCGGCGTGCGCCGCCACAGCGACGCGCCGAGGTCGCCGCGCAGCACGATGCCGCCGAGCCAGCTCGCGTACTGCTCGAACAGCGGCCGCTCCAGCCCCAGCGCCCGCTCGATCTCGGCGCGCGCCGCGGCTATGTCGATCTCGTCGGGGTTCATCCCCATGTACTGGCCCACCATCGCATCGACGATGGTGCCCGGCGTCAGGCGCTGCAGCATGAATACCAGGAAGCTGGCCACCAGGATGGTGAGCAGCGACAGCGCCAGCCTCCGGACCACGTACCCCTTGAATGTGCTGCCCCCGGACTGCTGCTCCGCCACGCTGGTTCGCCGCTCCCGGATGGTGAGTAGACCGTGTGCGGCTGTCAAGTTCTCGTCGTCAGCGGCTCCACTTCCGCGGCGACGCCCAGCGTCTGGGGCTTCGCCGCCTCGGGTGGCGATCTTCGAGGACCAGGGGAGCACAACAGTAGGTTCAGGTATTCCGTCATGGGCGATGCGGTCAACCCGAGGACCTGCCGGCTCGCTCACCCACCCAACCAACCCCAACCAACCCCACGTTTCGTTGACGCGCCCGAGAGAACGGCATACGGTCACTGACAGCCGGTCCCACCGGAACGCCGATCCGATGCTCAGACCAATCATGCACGCGCGGTTCATGCCACCGTGAGTTGTGCCCCGACTGCGACGCAGGCGTCATCCGGGCAGGCCGTCGCCACCGTGGCGGTGACCGGCGCCGGCGGCTTCCTGGGCGGCCATGTGTGCCGGGCGTTGCTGGAGCGCGGCTGCCGGGTGCGCGCCGTAACCCATGCCGGCGGTGACGACGCGCCGGCGGATGAGGTGGTCGCCTGGGTCGAGGAGCATTCGGCCGAGGTCCGCGACCGCGACTCGGTGGAGGCCGCGTTGCGGGGGATCGATACGGTGGTGCACACCGCCGCAGCGGTGCGCGTCGATCGCGACCGGGAGGGAGAGGCATACGCCGTAAACCTGGGCGGCACCCGCAACGTGGTTGCCGCCTGCATCGCCGGCGGGGTGCGCAAGCTGGTGCACGTCAGCTCCATTCACGCCTTCGGGCCGTTGCGCGACACGTCGCTGAACGCGTACTCGCCGCTGGCCTCGTCGACGCGCGTACCTTATGGCGCGACCAAGGCGCTGGCCCACGCCGCGGTGCTGGAGGCCGCCCGCGACGGGCTGCTCGATGCATCTCTGGTCTGCCCGTCCGGGCTCCTGGGGCCCGGCGACCGGCGCCCCACCCCGGTGGGCGGCATGCTGCTCGGGATCGCCGGCGGCCGGTTGCCCTGCCTGGTAAAGGGCGGCTACTGGTGGTGCGACGTGCGCGACGTCGCGGCGGCGATCGCCCGGGCGGTCGAGTGCGGGGAAGCCGGCGCTGTGTACTTCACCACCGGACGTTACGCTTCGGTTCGCGAACTGGCGGACCTGTGTTCGCACGCGCTGGACCGTGACGTCCGCCGCCCCGTGCTGCCGCGTGCGCTCGCCGTGGCGGCGCTACCCTTCATCAAGGCGTATGCCGCGCTTGGCCGACGGCCACCGCTCTATTCCCGCAACGCGCTCGACCTGCTGCACGACTGCCCGACGGCGGTCGACGACGTTTCGGCCAGGCGGCAACTGGCATACGCGCCTCGCCCGCTCACCAACACCATCGCTGACGCCCTGGCCTGGTTCCGGACTCGAGGCATGCTGGCGTGACCGGCGGCACCGCGTTCACCTGGCTGGCGGCGATCTGGGCCGCGCTCGCCGTGCCGGCCCTGGCAGGTTGCCTGGCGCGGTGGGATCCGATCGCGCGCTCCGGCGGCCGCGGCGTCGGCCCGCGCATAGACAGTCGCTGGGGCTGGTTCCTGATGGAGATTCCGGCGCTGGCCGTCTTCCCCGCCATCTACCTGGCGAGTTCCCACCAGCATCCGGTCGGCAACCTCGTGGTCGCCATGTGGATCGCCCACTACGGCCACCGCGCCTTCCTCTGGCCGTGGCTGGTGCAACGGCGCGACCGCACCATGCCGCTGATTTTCTGCGGCTCCGGCATCCTGTTCAATCTCTTCAATGGCGTGCTGTGGGGATGGTTCTTGGGTCACCTCGCGCAGTATCCTTCCGGCTGGCTGGGGCGGCCACTGGTCGTCGCCGGCCTGGTGCTGGCGGTCGGCGGCGCCGCGATCAACGCGTGGAGCGACTATCGGCTCAGCCGCCTGCGCAAGGCCAGCGGCGGCGCCTACGTTATGCCGTCTGGCGGACCGTTCGACCTGGTGTCGTGCCCCAACCTGCTCGGCGAGATCATCGAGTGGATCGGTTTCGCCCTGCTCACCTGGTCGCTGCCCGGCCTGGCCTTCGCCATGTGGACCATCGCCAACCTGGTACCGCGGGCCCTGTGGCGCCATGCCTGGTATCAGACAACCTTTGCCGATTACCCGGGGCGGCGCCGCGCCCTGCTGCCGGCGCTGCTCTGAGGTCTGCAGCGACGCGACAACCAGAACTACCCCAGCGACGTGACCATCACCCAGAACGGCTGCTC
Source organism: Spirochaetaceae bacterium (assembly GCA_028821475.1). Lineage (GTDB taxonomy): Bacteria > Spirochaetota > Spirochaetia > SZUA-6 > Bin103 > Bin103. Next base: position 52,531 of record JAPPGB010000173.1, on the reverse strand, counting down.
GCCGACCGCGTAATCTGCGAGCGCATGCAGATCACCTCACGTCTGCATTGCCCAGCGTCACGCCCTCGATGAAGGGCCGCTCGGGTCGCCACGGCGTGGCCCATTGGTATATGCTTGGCATATGCCAAGCCGAAAAACGTCCACTCAGCCGCACGGCCCGCGCCGCGCCAGGCTGTTTCGAAACGGCCGCAATCAAGCGTTGCGGATTCCACGGGAGTTGGAGTTCCCGGGAGACGAGGTCATTCTGCACAAGGAAGACGACCGTCTGATCGTCGAGCCGGTCGCCCGTCGACGTTCTCTTGCCGAGATCCTCCCTGGACTCAAGCCGCTCGACGAGGATTTCCCGGAGGCCGCTGATCCCCCTGCACGACCTGAGGACGTGTTCTAGAAATGCCGACAGTGCGCTATCTGCTGGACACCAACATCGTTTCCGCGGTCGTGCGAGCCCCGGGTGGCAGACTCGCAGAGCGGCTGTCGGCGATGCCACGCAGCGAGTTCGGAATCAGCATCATCGTCGCCTGCGAGCTACGCTACGGCGCCGCCCGCAAGCGCTCCCCACGCCTGTCGTCGCAACTGGAGGCGGTACTGGAAGGAGTCGACATCCTGCCGCTTGAGGAGGAGGCCGACCGTCACTACGGCGAGATACGCACCGAGTTGGAGCGCATTGGCCGTCCCATTGGACATAACGACCTGCTGATCGCCGCTCACGCCCGGACACTGAATGCGACGCTGGTCACCCACAACACCGGCGAGTTCGCCCGCGTGCCGGGACTCGTCATCGAGAATTGGCTGGCAGATACCTGATCCAGGAGGGAGCCATGAACGACAGAGATCCCATGTTCATCCACTATGTCGAAGACATGGACCGGGCACTGCGGTTCTACCGCGACGTCATCGGCCTCGAAGTGATCGATGTGTCACCCGGGTGGAGCACCTTGCGCTGTGGCGGCTGCACCGTCGCACTCCATATCCTTGGTCCGGGCATGAACGAAGACGCCGTCGACCATGCCGGTTTGAATCTCCGCGTCGACGACCTCGATGGCGCAGTCGCCGAAGTCATAGCGGGCGGGGGCAAGGTCAAGGAGGTGCGGGAAGCCGGTGGCGGGGTGCCCGTGCGGATCGCGGAGCTCAACGATCCGGAGGGCAACGGCTTCGAGCTGCGTCAACTGGTCGGCGCCTGAACGCCAACCCGGCTGCATCTCGCGGAAGTCTGACGCAATCGCGGACGCCACGTGGCGGGCGGCACGGTCCAGCGGCGGTTTGTCATTCGGTCCGGCTACCGTCCACCTTGCGGGTGGGGTCGGGGCGCACGGCGTCGTGCATCAGGTCGGCATCGGTGGAGCCGTCGCCGGCGTGCTTGATGGTCCCACCGTTGAGATTCAGCGCGTTGGCCGGAAAGCCGACCCCGTCCTCATCGCGGTCCGTTGCCTGCACGTAGTAGTCGAATGACAGCACGCCCTTGTCGACCATCGTGCCGCCATCAGACATGACCGCCACACTGAAGCCGGAGTAGTACGCCTGCCTGGTCTCACCGCCGATGGTCAGCGCCACCTGCGGGCTGCCGGTCACGGTGATCTCCTTGTCGAACTCGACCCACACCCGAACTCTCTCACCGAGCACGTAGGTGTCGCCGGTGGGAGGCGGAACGTGGTTGTCGAGGTAGATGGCACTCACCGCGGGGGCCGAAACCAAACTTCCGCGCACCTTGAAAATCGGGGCGCCGGCCACCGCCGGATGCGTCAGATCGGCGGCGGTGATGCCATCGGCGGCCGTGATGGTCGCGCCGTTCAGCAACACCGCGTTGGCCGCGATGCGGATCCCGCGCTCATCACGGTCATCTTCCCGCACCGTGTAGCTGAAGTGTGCGTGCTGGTTCTGTCCCCACCACTCGGAGAAGGCGGCATGCCGTGTCTGTGCCCCAATGGTCAGTTCAACCAGCGGACTGCCGGTCACCGTCACCGCCCGGTCAAACTCGACCAGCACCTCGATCGCCTCCCCCAGTTCGTAGGTGCCGCCCCGTGCCGGGGAGGACACGAAGTAGATGTCACTGACCCCGGGTGGCGTGACCAGGCTGCCGTCAACCTCGCGGCCGCTTGCCAACGCGTCGTGTGTCAGGTCGGCGGCGGTGACGCGGTCCACCGCCGTGATGGTCCCGCCGTTCAGAACCAGCGCGTTGGCCTCGATGCCGATGCCGTCCTCGTCGCGGTCACCCGCCTGCAAGGCGTACTCGAAGTACAGCGTCTCGCCTCCCCAGCCGGAAAAGCTCGCGTAGCGCGTCTGCGTCCCGATGGTCAGTGCGACCTGGGGCTCGCCGGTCGCCTCCACCGCCCGGTCGAACTCGACTTCCACCTCCACGGTCTCGCCCAGCTCGTAGGTGGCGCCCCGCGCCGGCGAGTAGGCGAACCGGATCTCCCTCACCCGCGGCGGCGCGGCATCGCTGCCGTTCACCTTGCCGGCACCGGCGGGAGCCATAGCCGCATGCGTCAACACGGCACCGGTCACGCCGTCCGCGGCCGTGATCGTTGCGTCGCCGAGCGCCAGCGAGTCGGCCGGGATGCCGATGCCGTCCTCGTCGCGGTCACCCGCCTGCACGGTGTAGCTGAAGTACAGTGCATCGCTGCCCCAGCCGGAGAAGATCGCGTACCGCGTCCGCGTTCCGACGGTCAGCGCCAACCGCGGTTCGCCGGTGGACTTCACCGCGCCGTCGAATCTGACTACCACCTCGACGGTCTCCCCGAGCTGGTACGTGCCGCTGCGCTCCGGAGAGGAGACGAAGGCGATGCTCCTCACGCGCGGCGGCGTAACATCGCGGCTGCCGTCCACCCTGCCGCCGCTCACCGGGGTTACCGCTGCGTGCGTGAGGTCGGCGCCGGTCGTGCGGTCGGTGGCCGTGATCGACCCGCCGACGACGACCAGTGCGTTCGCCGCGATGCTGATCCCATCCTCATCCCGGTCCGCCGCCTGCACGGCGTAGCTGAAGTACACGTACCGGTCGTCCTCCCACGCCGCGGAGTAGGCCGCGTACCGCGTCTGGGACCCGATGGTCAACGCCAGCCGGGGATCGCCGGTCACCACCACAGCCCGGTCGAACTCGACCTGCACCACGACCTCCTCGCCGAGCTCGTACGTGTCACCCCTCCCAGGAGAGGAGATGAGAGATACAGCCGTCACCCGCGGCGGCGTGACCAGGCCGGCGTCCACCTTGCTGCCTCCGTCGGCGTCTACCTCCGCGTGCATCAGATCGGCGGAGGTCTTGCCGTCGGCTGCTGTGACGGTTGCGCCGTGGAGCTCCAGCGCGTTGGCCGCGATGCTGATCCCGTCCTGGTCCCGGTCATCCTCCCGCACGGTATAGGCGAAGAACAGGACGTCACGCCCCCACCCGTTGTAGGTAGCGTACCGCGTGCGCGCTCCGACGGTCAGCGCCAACCGCGGTTCGCCGGTCGTCCTGACGGCTCCGTCGAATTCGACCTCCACCTCCACCGTCTCGCCGAGTTCGTAGGTGTCACCCCTCGCCGGGGAGGAGATGAAGGAGATACCCTCCACCGACGGGATCGTGACCCGGCTGCCGTCGACCTTGCCGTTGCGCCGGCGGGTCTGCGCGGCATGCCTCAGAACAGCGTCGGCGGTGCCGTCCGCGGATTCGATCGTTCCGCCGTTCAGGGACAGCGCATCGTTGCGGATGCCGATCCCGTCCTCATCACGATCTCCTTCCTGCACCGCGTAGCTGAAAAGCAGCACGCTCCCGCCCCACCAAGACCTTGTGTACGCGGCATGCCGCGTCTGCGTCCCGATGGTCAACGCCAACTGAGGACTGCCGGTCACGGTCACCGCGCGGTGAAATTCCACGCGCACGTTGATCGTCTCCCCCTGTTCGTAGGTGTCGCCCTTCGCCGGCGGCCACACGGAAATGCCGATCACTAGCGGCGGCGACGCCAGGTCGCTGTTCACCTTGTGACCGCCCCAGGATGGAACCGCGTCGTGGTTCAAGTCGGCGTCGGTGGTTCCGTCCGCGGACCTGATGGTGCCGCCGTTCAGGCTGAGCGCGTTGGCGGCGAAGCTGATCCCGTCTTCATCGCGGTCACCCGCCTGCACGACGTAGTCGAAGTACAGGGTATCGAAGGCGTCCGGAGACGATCCGCCCGGTCCCGAATGGGTTGCGTACCGCGTATGCGTCCCGATGGTCAGTGCCAGCCGCGGACTGCCGGTTGCCTTCACCGCCCGGTCGAACCGCACTTCCACCAGGACCCGCTCGCCGCGTTCGTACGTGCCGCCTCTCGCCGGGGAGCCGTGGTCGTGGAACCTGATGGAAGAGATCGCGGGCGCGGCATCCTCGGCATAAGCGGCCGTGGCCGCCGCTGCGAGTGCCAGCAGGCAGGAGATGCCGATCAGCTTGCTTCTCATATCCTCAGCGTAACAGATCGTCGCTCCGCGTCAAAATGGCGTGGCCGGTGCACAGCGAGGCGGGTCAATGCGCGGCGTAGGGGTCGGCGGCGTCGCGGAGGCCCGTTGGGCTGGATCACCCTCGACGCCGATTCCTGGAACCACGGGTTGGTCCGTGGCCCCGATGACAGCAGGCGTGTCTCGCAGTATTCGCCGTTGCCGGCAATGACGGACTTGTGCAGCACCGACCACAGCTCGTTCTCCGTCAGACCGGGCGCGAGTGCGTAACGCATATCGGCCACGGCGCGCTCGGTCATGCGCACCGACGCCCTGAAGCATTGGATCTCACCCGGGGACTTGATGGCGCGTGCCATTTCCACCGGTTCCTGCGCATCCACCAGCACGTGACCATGCGCTTGCAGGGCAATCGCCGCTCCCGCATTCATCCGTTCGATGCCCACGCGGTGTTGACCCGGCCCCAGCAGCTGCCGCAGCAACTGCGACATCTGCGCCGCCCACGTATGCTCGCGCTCACCGATGTCTGGCCCGGCGGCCACGTAGCTGGCCGTCAGCGCCGGTCGTACTTCGTCGATGGTGTCGAGCCCGTCCGCGAGGTGCTCGCACCCGGTGAACTCGAACAGGATCGAACGGTCCCCGGTGAGTACGAGATAGCGGGACGGGGCGTTGCGGGACGTGAAGACCTGCATGTTCCGGCTGCCGCTCACATATCGAATGTTGACGGAATCGCTGAGGATGACGGCGCCGATGCCCCTGGCGGCCATCTCGGCGCGCACGCGCTCCTGCCGGTAGCGGCGCACCGCAGCGAGATCGATGCCGTCACTGTCGTATGCCACGTCCAGCAGCGCTGGCCACGATCGTTCCCCTCGGAGTCGGAATCGGGTGTGCCGTTCACTCGCCGGCTCCTCCGGGCCCCGGTAGGCCCCCACAATGGTTTGCTGTGCGACCGAAGCACGGACCTGCGACTCGGGTCAACCACGCAGATCGACGGGGTGCGAACGCCGAAAGCGTAGGGGTTAATCAGTCCTTACACCACCGGATCCGGCCGTTCCGCAACCAGAAGTGAGAGGCGCATCCCTTCGTGCGCCGAACCGACGGATGCAGTGTCACCGTCCCATCGACGTTCTGGTCCACGCACCAGCGAGGCCGTTCGTCGGGCAGCAAGTTCATGTGAAGAACCTGTCCGCAACCGCATGGGCATAGAAGAGCGACCTGCTCGTCGAACCCGTCCTCACGCACGATATAAACGGCACGCCGCCTGAGCCGCCTCGACAACGACTCCTCCACTACGATCGTTCGGTAGGGCGGAACGAGCAATTGCTCCACCCGTGCGAAGAACCGCCTGACGAAGCGGCGGAACCGATTCACGCCATTCGCCTTTCCGCCAGTTCCAGCAAGCCGAGCAACGGCTTGACGTCGCCCTTGCCAACATCCCCCGCCGTGAGTTCGCAGATCCCTTCATCGGGATCGCCGTACAGCTCCATGCTTGCGAGGCTGAACTCCACCGCAGCCCAGGTCCCGTTCGGTTCTTCCCGGAACGGATGCAACCGGGCCAGGAATTCGTTCACGGCGAGGGAAGCAGCGAACATGTTAACGCTGATCACAGCCGGGCGCTGAACGGCCGCCCCCCTGATGTAGCCGTCCTTCACCTGCTGGGTGTGCGCATCGGGATCGTTGCGCCGCAAGCCCGCTGCTGCGACATCGCTCATCGTGAACAGTCCCCGGCTCATCAGGCTCGACCGTCCCGGACGCACGTAGTTGACCGTGCCGCATACCTCGCGAATCCGCCCCTTCCGGGGCCCGCTCGGTACGGCCTGGAGCCTCACCCCGATGTCGAAGTACGGCAGCGTGTAGTAACTGGCCAGAGAGTTCAACAGGTACCGCCCATCGACGCTGTCCATGCATCCGAACAACACGTCGCACTGCGCTACGGTCCGAACCACCTTCGGATCCCAAAGGTTCCGACCGATGCGGATCACCCGTGTCCCTAACCCGACTTGGTTGATGGCATCCGCCTGGACGTCGACCTTGAGCCGCTTTTCGTCAGCGTCCTGCATCGTCGAATTCAACACCCGAATGACGTTGCGCTCTTCCATGTGGTCATCATCGACAACGACAAGCTCTCCGACATTCAAGCGCTGGAGCTGCTCGATTACGGGACTGCCTGTCCCGGACGCTCCAACGACCGCGATCGACAAGCGCCGCATCCGCTCAATCGTTCCCTCCCCGAAGAGCTGCGCGTGAGACGCGGCGAAGTCCGGTACCCCCTCTCCCCCCGAGTCGGCGTACCAGAAACGGAGATCGTCGCCTGCAACCGCAATGCAGTCGATCGGCTCCAACGACCCACCAGAGCGCAGGACCCGACCGAACATCACCCCGTTAGGAAGCATCACGACACTTCCGTGCGCAATGTCCGCTTCCACCCACCCTCGGATCATCGGTAAGAGACGGGCATCCCCTTCATCGTCCGTCGCCGAGAACGTGGTACACCCCGACGGGTGACTGTGCACCTTCACCACCGAAAGCCTCTCCTCGGCCGCGCGGTCGAGCATCGGGGCCATGTACTCCGGCGGCCAAGTTACCCGCGCTCCCGTGCGTTCGGAGCAACGGTCGTAGGGGATGCCTTGAACCTCCCGAACCACTAGGCGCTCGCGTCGATCCCCCGCCCGCCGCCCGCAGAGCAGAAGCGCCACCGCCTCTTTCCCATCGCCCGGAAACAGGAATTTCCTCAGGTGCTCATACTGATCACCGGAGAGTGATAGGCTCGTCGGCACGCTCATCGATCGAACTCCCTCGCAAGCCAGTCCTCAATCAGGAAGACATGGGTGTCCAGGCCGTCGACACCCGGCCTCCATGGATTCTGCGCGGTGCGGTGGCGCGACCAGCGCTGATACGTCTTTCCGTCAACTATCTGGCTAGCCTGCGTCGCGCCGATCGCCTCCCCGTCCTTGCGCGCGAGAGCCGGATAAAAGTACACCATGTGCAGTTCTGCGTTCGGATAGCCGGTCTCCATGCGAATTGCCGCCGTCACCTGGGGATGGATGTACCCCGTGTGCGTCGGAAACTCGTGGATGAGCACCCATTGGGACCCATCCGCGACGGTCTCCCAAGGGCGTCCGTACTCTTGCAGGAATTTCTCGTCCTGCGGCAGCAGGTGGAAGTCCCGACGCGGCACCATGCTTCAGCCCTCGGTCTGGTCGCGCGGCAGCGCCTTGAACTTCTCGACACCCTGTCGGCAGAGGTCGACCTTCTCATCGAGCCTCACCTTGCGAGGCCTCTCGCCGACGGACTTCACCCGCAGCGTGTACTCCTTCGCAGGCAGCAGGCCCGCCAGCGTCAGCAGCTCCAACCCCGTCGGTGCAGGATCGTGCACAACGTAGGAGTCGCCGTTCACCGTGAACCGATAGCCCTTCGCCAACGGCGGCCTCTTACCGAGCTTTGCGTACTCCGCAAGGTCAATAGTGTCATCGAGGATTGCTTCCACTCCGGAGTCGTCGCACTCCGTCTGGTCGGTCCCAATCTTGTCCAGTGTTTCCAAGGTCTTGTCCTCCTTGGCGGATTTCCCTGCATCGCGATCGTGCGGGGATGCTGCTAACATATACACGCATGCTAAGTTAGTCAAGCATAGGTCCCCACTTTTCTGGCCTGATACGAAAACCGCCCTGGAGACGTGGTTCTGCAGAGAAAATGTCGAATGTAATTCATTTGTATATAATTATTTATACGAAACCTACAGCGCGATCCACTCTACCCACCGGATGAGGTACCGTGGTGCGGTGAGAACCAGGACGATGAGGTGTGCAACCACATGACGCTAGTCGACATGCCCGCCCACTACGGGTTCGGCCCGCAGCATGCGCGCCATTTCGGGCCACGACCAAAGGGCGAGTAGCGCGGCAGTGTCGCCTCGCGGCGGGGACTCTTCCACCGTAACAGTCTGACCCACCTGAACGCCGGTTCCGCCGCTGGCGACGAGAGGTGGCGATCACACCATGCCGACCAGCGGGTACGCTGCAGGGGTCGAACATGGAATCTGGCTGTCAGGCGACTGGTGCCTCTGCTATAGTGCGCTCGCGTCCAGTTCGACCGCAGTCGCTTCCGTCAGTCGCCTCCACTCACGTCCCGACCCACGCTCACCGAGAGGAGCTACCGAATGTCGGGTAGTGCATCCGTTTACTTTCGCCGGGGATTGCCACTATAGTCTACGTAATAGGAGATTCACCATGACTTGGCCCGCGCGGGGGGATGAGCGCCCCAACAACCCGATAGCCCACGGCGTGCATATCAGGCGCTTGGCCACGGGCGAGACCGATGCACAGTACGTCGACACGGCCAAACAGGCTGCCGGCCAGAGGGGCGGCGAGGCCCGGGTCGAAGCAGTCACCTCAGAGCAGCGCCAGCAGATCGCAAAACAGGCTGCTGCCGCGCGCTGGGAGCAGTAGCCCCCTCGTCGGAACTTGCAGGGGAGATCGTGTGGATAGGCAGAGGTGCAGCGAAGGCGCACTGAGGAAAGGCAGTAGCGTGGGAGACAGACACCTTGGATAGAACGATGATCGTCTACAGCGGCGAGATCAACGAAGAAGGGGTGAATGAAGTCATAACAGGCATCGTGTCTGCTTGGAGCGAAAGAGAAGGAGATCCAGGTGACGTATCTCTATTGCTGACGACCGTGGGAGGCGACATTCATCAGGCGTTCCGCCTAATCACGACCCTTCACGCTTTTTTTGATGACGTCGATGTGGTGGTATTTGGTCGCTGCAAGAGTGCAGGGACGTTGGTGGCAATCGGGGCTACGTCCGTTGCCATGACCCTTACTGGAGAACTAGGGCCGCTGGATGTTCAGATTAGGAAGCCAGACGAAATCGCGCAAAGGTCTTCTGGCCTGGAGACGACCAACTCTTTGGAGGTGTTATACACCGATGCGTTCAAGGCTTTCGAGAAGTACATGCTGCTTCTAATAAGGCGGTCGTACACGAGCATCTCCACTGCCACAGCATGTAGGATCGCCTCCGACTTGGTGTCGGGTATTTTCAGTCCCATCGCTGCCCAAATCGATCCCTACAAAGTGGCGGCCGTTAGTCGTAGTGTAGCCGTAGCCGAGGCTTATGGCCAAAGGCTGTTGCAAATAACGAACAATCTCACCCCCGGATCGCTAAACACACTGGTGAGGGGATACCCCGACCACGCCTTCGTGATAAATGTAACGGAGGCCAAGGGGCTGTTCGACCGTGTCAGAGATCCATCGAAAGATGAGTTGGAGGCATACAAACAGGCCGTCTCGGAGGGCCACACGGACGCTTCGACGGATCCGCCCCATGTGAAGGTGATTGCGCCGCCAGAAATGAGATCTCATACTTCTGACGAGGATCAAGGAGATGACCATGGAACACACGATAATGATCACGCCGAAAATAAAGGAGGAGAAACTGAAAAGGATGGAGGAGGCGTTTCGTCCGATAGTGTCCCCCACGCCGAACATATGGAGTGATGATCGCCTAGTAAGGACGATGACGCGGCTTAGCGCGACTCGCGCTACGCTGGCACGTAGCGTTCGCCGGAGGACACCTGATGAACTGCTGACGCTCTAAGTCAGCGCGGTCCCAGCGCAAGCGGCTAGGCCCGCGAGCACGACGGCCGCCATGATCGTGCGTGTGTCCACACAGTGATGACTGCTCACTGGCTGACTACGCTGCTGGCCTATCTCGTGGTGGCGGCCACAAGCAGCCCCATGGCGGTCCAGAGTGCGGTACGCAAACCACTACAAGAAAAGAACACGTAAAATGATGCACTATCGAATGTCTGCATGCTTGAGCCGGATGCGACCCAGGGGATATACTCCCAGTCCGCCAAGCCAATTGCACGCGGTGGAGATGGTTCCGCCCCGGTGCCCAGAGGAGCAGCGTGAAACCTACGCTCGGACAATATCTTGCCTCGATTCGCACGGATCGGAAGATGACTCTGCGCGAAGTCGAAGAGGCAACGAACAGGCAAGTCTCTAACGCCTATCTCAGCCAAATCGAGAATGACAGGATTCGGAAACCTTCACCCAACATCCTTCACTCCCTCGCTGAGATCTACGCAATCAGCTTTGAGAACTTGATGGACAAGGCCGGCTACCTCATGTCCTCGACCCGGGATTCCGATAACCGGCGCCATGGTCGGGTGGCCACTTTCGCCGAGTACCACTTAACCGAAGATGAGGAATCCGAGTTGCTGGAGTACCTCCAGTTCATCCGAAGCAGGAGAAAAGCACATGACAAGACCTGACGATAGCACGCTCGACGGCGATGATCTTCGCGCGGTCGAGGAACAAGCCCAAGGGCTCCTCGACCGCGCGGATGCTTGGGACCGCTTCCCCGTCCCGGTCGATGACATCCTTTCTGCAGCCAATGTTCGCGTTACGCCGACCGGTGCGTTTGATCCCGCCACCATCGTCTCGTACCTCGGAGGGAAGGCTGCTGTCGCAGGCGCTCGCATCAAGTCCGCGATAGGGAAGGTCTTCGGGCTCTACGACGCCAAGGAAGCGGTCATCCACATCGACAACACTGTCGTCGACGCGAAGCAGACGTTCCTCAAGCTACACGAGGCCGGGCACCACGAAATCCCCACGCATCGCAAACTGTTTCGCTTCTTTCAGGACTGTAACAAGACCCTGTCCCCGGAGGTGGCGGATCAGTTCGAACGGGAAGCCAACAACTTTGCGCGCTTCCTCCTCTTCAAGGGCCCTACCTTCGCTGAGCACGCCGCCGACTACCCGTTGGACATCAAGACGCCGATCACGCTTGCGCGAACGTTTGGGTCATCGGTCTACGCTGCTGCGCGTGAATTTGCCCGTACGAACCCCAGAGCTTGCGTTGTCTTTGCGCTGGAGCCGATAGAGAACGATCAAGGTTCGGGATTCCGGGCGCCCGTGCGTCGTATAGAGCCATCGCCCGCTTTTGTCGCCCAGTTCGGACGCCCCACTGTCGAGGCAGTTACGCCAGACCATCTTCTGTGGCCAGTCATACCCATTCACCGCAGGATGACCAAGGCCGTTCCTCTCGCCGTCACTGATTGCAACGGGCAACGACACGAATGCCTCGCCGAAGCTATCGACACGACATACAACATCCTGATCCTGCTCTATCCGATCACAGCCTTGACGACCACGATGGTGCCAATGCCGACCTCCGCGAACTTCACCAGACGGATTCAAACCTGATCGCTTGCCGGTAGCTTCAAGCGGCGCATGAGTCGCTGATCCGCACCGCACCATCCCGCAAGACACCACTGCCTACAGCTGTAGAAGCCCGCTCAACGCTACGTCTTGAGCGTCGCCTCGTCGCCGGTAGCGGCGCGATTAGCGCCGACGAGTGAGCGATACAGCCGTTGCCAAGCGAGCGGGGCTTGCGGAGGGCGCGGTGTGTCGCCTGATCGATCATGATTACCATTCGCAGATCGACCAATTCGAAACAGCTCTTCATTCACTCGGTGGATGGCTGACGTCAGCCACCCTGTCGTTGGATTCGATTATCGATCAACCGTACCATTTCGCGGCCGGCCGTCCAATACCTTCACTGTGCTCGAATCCGCTCGCCTGAGCACGCTCCTTCGGCCGCTTCAACAAGCAATTCGGCGCGGGCGTCAAGAAATGCGCTGTAGTCGTGCTTAACCCGAAGGCGCCTATCCTGGTCAGATAGGCCGTGATATCCAACTGCGAGCTCCGAATATGGTATGAAATGCGTACATAGCCGACTACGCAACTCGCGCTCTCCAAGGACGTTACTGTCCGCACGCTCCTTGAGGTAGGCCACGGGGTCCTTGTTGGCAATTGTCCTGTTCGTCCGCCAAGTGATTAGGGCACAATTCAAGGCTCTGTAGATTTGATCGTCGGGAACCTTGGCGTCCTCCAACGTTGAGACCGGGAACAGATGATGGTACTCGCGCGGGTGATCCTTTGAAGTGATGGACGTGACTGTCGCTCGTGCCCCGTCCGCCAGATCCTCGGCGCCGGCCTTCAACATCAGTGCCAGCAGACCTCGGCCGAGAATAGACTTCCGCTTTGGCCAATCGGCCCGGAGCACCATCTCCTTGGTTGGACACGGGAAGGAGTCCACATTGAGTATCGGCACCGAATCCTCGTCAGCTCCCTCGGTTAACACCCGGCGAAGTCCCCGATAATCCTGTAACGCATTGGTTGCTGAGGACTGCTCGTAACGACTTGTCAGAAACGCCTTCCAGAGAAACCGCCTCAACAGATGGCACGCGTTACCCAATTGGTCAGGTTGAGTGGGCAGATGCTCCAAGAGGGCCGCAATAATCGGAATGGCCGTGTAGCTCGGAAGGCGCTGATCATCGAATATACTCTCGTCCTCAAGGAACGTAACCATTCCCCGTATGCCGTCCTTCACCGAGGCCCACTCGTTCACCATTCTTTTGTAGTCGATTCCTCGATAACCTGCTTGGCTCGGACTTCGATCCTGACGCAGTGCTACAACATCAAGAACTAAACTTGGCAGATCGGCGTAGTCGCTTGCCCTCGGCACTGCGTCCCTCAGCTCATCGACATGCTCATGTAGCGACTTACCGGTCTCCTCTTCCACAAGCGCCACGACGATGTCGTAGGTCGAGAGCTTGACGGAGCTTGTGTTCATCTTGATAAACACATCCAACGCCACTTCCTTGGGCGTGGTCGTCGGCAAGGCGAGGTACGGAAGATTGAATTCGCGAACACTTGTCCGAAGCGTTTGGATTGTATGACCAATCGCTCTGTAGTCTGCCAACGTGTCTGCAGATCCGTTCGGTATTGCCGCGTCTATCCATGCGTCAATCTCGTTGCTAATGTCCTCCGGACGCAGCAGTAAGAGCGGGATCAGTCCTCGCCGCCAACAGTCTGCAGGATCATCGGTCCAGAGAGGATACCGCCTACCATTCCTCGACCACCGGGCGTGTCCGTACACGTAAGGAAGGCGCGTTCCTTCCCTACCCGGATCGTCCTCGAAGCCAATGAGATAGGTACGGTCGTCGTACTTGTCGTGCAGACTACGCCAGAGCGCGGTCAGGCGTTGTTGGCCATCAAGAAGTTGCTCCGTGACTCGATCTCCCGAATCAGGCGCGTCGACCATCGTTCTGCTAGGGAACTTCTCTTCGTCTCCAACCTCAAGTATCAGCGCTGCCCCAGAAGGGAGCCCGCGTAGAACAGTCGTCAACAATCCGGAAACTTCGGCGTGTCCCCAAGCGGTAAATCGTTGAAACCTGGGTAAAGTTATTTGCCGTGTTCGAATTCGGTTAAACCACACCGGGAGATAGCGGTCATGGGCATTCATAGGCGCAAGTCCTTATATCGGGTGAAAACTGACACTTGTCAACACTCTAGCGGAATCTTCGGTGGCACGATAGCGCAAAGTGTCCTCCCTGTCCGACTATATCACATGCAATCGGACGTCATCATACCGCACCCGGACGGGAGTGCCAGAGTGGCGCCGGTACGTAGCGCTCCATACCATCCGTATTCACGGCGCGCCGCGCCTGTGCGTCCATGAGGCAAGACCGCGACGACCAGACGCGAGCGATAGGTATCATAGAGATTGGCGGGGCGTCAATGAGAGGGCGAAGGAAGGGTCCGCGGCGTCGCGGAGGCCGTCGCCGAGCAGGTTGAAGGCCAGCACCGACACGATCACGAACACCGCCGGGATCAGCATCCACGGGTGCAGGGCCACCGCCTTGACGTTCTGCGCCTGGTTCAGCAGCACCCCCCAACTCACCACCGGCGGGCGCAGCCCCAGGCCCAGGAAGCTGAGCGCCGTCTCGCCCAGGATCATGCGCGGGATCGACAGCGTCAGGTCGACGATCAGGTAGCTCAGGAACGAGGGCAGCAGGTGGCGCACGATGATCTTGCGCTCGGTCGAGCCGGCGATCTGCGCCGCCACCACGAAGTCCTCCTCGCGAGTGCTGATCAGCTTGCCGCGCACCACCCGCGCCAGCGCCGTCCAGCCGATGATCGACAGGATGATGGTGATGCCGAAGTACACCCGTAGCGGCGGCCAGTCCACCGGTACCGCCGCCGCCAGCGCCATCCACAGCGGGATGGTGGGTATCGACAGCAGGAACTCGATGACGCGCTGAATGGCATTGTCGATGCCGCCGCCGTAGAACCCCGACAGCCCGCCCAGGATGCAGCCGAGCACGAAGCTCACCGCCACCCCGACCAGGCCGATCGACAGCGAGATGCGGCCGCCGTACAGGGTGCGCGAAAACAGGTCGCGGCCCAGCTCGTCGCTGCCGAACAGCAGCAGCAGGCCCGGCTCGTCCACGCCGATGAAGTGGCGTTCGGCCGGGAACAGCCCCCACAGCAGGTACGGCTCGCCGCGCGCGAACAGGCGCAGCGGGTAACGGACGCTCACGTCCTCGGTGTACACCTTGCGGAACGAAACCGGATCGCGTCCCGACTCCAGGCCGTACACGAACGGCAGCCGCGGGCGCCCGTCAGCGTCTACCACGCGAATCCGCACCGGCGGGGCGAACGAGAAGGCCTTGAAGCGGGTGTCCCTGGTGTAGGGGGCGACGAACTCCGCCGCCAGGCACATGGTGAGGTAGAACAGCAGCAGTACCACGCCGCCGGCCAGCGCCACCCGGTGGCGGCCCAGGCGGCGCCACATGAGCCGCCACTGCGAAGCGAGATAGAGCCGCTCCTCCGCCTGCTCGGCGGCGGTCGCGGCAGCGATCGAGACGGCCGGCTCCGCCACCGGTTCCGGCGCTCCGTTCGTACCGGGTCCGCGCGGGCCCGCTTGGCTTCGCACTCAGCGCGAACGATGGTACGCCAAGCGTCAGTGCTGGGATTTGGGGTGACCACGCTGCTCCACCCTGCCTCCGAGAACCAGCGGATCGGCGAGGATCGGTACTGCGAACTATAGCTACCCACCGTAACACGCCATCTCACAGATGATCTGAGGCGATGTCCTGAGCCTGCAAAAAACGGAGGTCCTTACGCTTCTCCTCCGACGCAAGCCAGTTTGCGCCCTCGGCCTTGACAAGAAGCGGAGAAACGAGACGCAGGAGATCGTCTCGCACCAGCAAGCTACGGACCCGCTCAGGTGGCATACTCCCGATTGTGGCGATTGTCCAGTCGTTGGTCGCCACGCGTGCGACGGAGGCCAGTGCGGTGATCGCTGCATCTGAACCGATGGCGGCAAGAGCGGCAGACGCTGCCGCACATCTTCGCTCTCCGCTAGTAGCAAGGTCCGACACCAAGCTGTTGATAATGTTCGGAGGCGTGTTATGGTCAAACCCGGCTATCGCATGCAAGGCGACGTCATCGTCGCTGTCATCAATGAAACCGAGGAGGTCCTCATATCGCTTGAGCCCCATCTTGCCGAGGCCCCACACCGCAGCCTGTCGCAACTCATCACCTTGAAAACGGTCAGAACCAGCGATTTGCATCAACTGGTCACGCGCGAACGGTGTGTTGCCCAGTTCAGTAAGGATGATCACAGTTTCCATTCTGAGATCGGGTCGACGGTGGTCGGCCCAAATGAACGAAGACAACCGATCTTCACCATGACTGGAACCGATCAATGCTGCGACGGCAGCGGCTTCCAGGAGAACTCGATCGTCCGACTCGTGGTCCAACATGTTCTCAAGCAGCGTGATCCGGCTCGCTCCCAACTCCGGACGATGAGCGAGCGCCTTCACCGCAGCATAGCGATCCACGACGCTGTCGGATTCAAGGGCCGCCATCGGGTCATAATCATGGTTCAAGAAATCAGACAGATCGGCCAAAGATCGAGGAGCGCCGCAGATTATCTGGCTATGGGCCCTAAATTCTTGACCGGGAGCGACGTACGGGGTCTTTCCCCTAAGCAGGTACGTCTGACGGCGTGCAGCCCGGGTGCGGTCTGCGTCCATCTGCGTGATGATCCTGTTATCGGTGACTTCAAGCACCGTCCCGTCGCGAGAGGGTACGGTGGCTGGCCACGTGCGATCTCGTTCCGCGCCCTCGGAGGCGGACTTCGGAGGACCGACTGTGGATGCGGCAATCGAGCTGCGAAGTGCACCGACGCTCAAGAATACGGGCTGATCCGCCGGAATGGGACGATGGTTTTGGAACGAGCAATAGATGAACGCGACAAGATCGTCGTCGCGTAGCCCTGCATCCCATGCCCGATCTCGGTTGGATGGCGTATCGCTCATCCGGATTTTGAGATCAGTCTTTGCGCGTACTTCCACACGCAGGCCGGTTCTGACACATAGAAGGTCGGAAAGCCTCAGCCGCTTAATCTTTGTCGACCAGATCTTATTGGAGCCGCAATATCGCTCAAGCTCGATTGGTTCGAAACCGCTCCGCCGCAGAGTCTCCATGGTGCGGTGTACACCTGCGGCCCCCATGCTCAGGAATCGAAGGAAGCTCGTGCCCGCTTTGAATGGCATCAGCGCTCACCCTCTCGGTCGACACGGAGAAGGTCCGAAGGCTCAGCTCCTAAAGCCTTTGCCAGCAAGAAAATGTTCTCGACTGAGACGTTGCGCTGGCCACGTTCTACCGAACTAATGTACGTCCTATGGAGACTCGAACGTGAAGCGAGTTCCTCCTGAGATAACCCCGTCGAGGTCCGGAGACGCCGGAGGTTGGTTCCGAGTATGAGTTTCGGGTCGAGAATCGTTGAACCTCCGGCACCCCGTGCGCTTGCCGGCAGCGTACGAAGGTTGTAAACTATGAATCTACAGACTATCCGTCACAATTCTGCAACGAGGGGTGTTATATTGGAGGCTTCATCGCAAGAGCTGCGTATGCTCCCAGCGACGATAGTCGCGCCGCGAACGGATCCTATATATAACTGTCATCAGTATTTAACCAAGGTCCCAATCGCGGCTATTCAGCCGTTCATTGAAGCTTGCACCCAACCAGGCGAGATTGTGGCCGACTTCTTCGCTGGATCCGGCATGACCGGTCTTGCGGCACTGACGCTCAATCGTCGAGCTCGGCTTAGTGACATCTCCGTCCTCGGACAGCACATCGCACATGGTTACCTCACGAATCTTCCTGAAGCGACGCTACGGGAAGCAGGGGTTCAAGTGGTTGAGCAGGCCCGTACTGCGATTGGCACGCTCTACACAACCAAACGGAACAGTGACGGACACCGTCTGCAGCTAGTTCGAACTGTCTGGTCATTTTGCTATCGGTGTCCCAAGTGTGACTTGGAGATCGTGTACTTTGAGCAATTGGACGAACAAGGGAACCCACCACGGACCTGTCCCAGTTGTGGAGCCAACTTTGCACGCCGTTCGTGGCAGCGCAGTGACGACATGCCGGTGCGGGTCGTCGTTCACGGTGCCGATGGGCGTCAGGTCGAGCAAAATGTATCGTCTCTTGACTGGGAGAATATTGCGGCCGCGTGCCGCGATTCCCGCCTAAGCGACGTTCCGTCTCTCAAGATCGAGCCACACAGAGAGATGTACGGCAGGTCTGGCCTCGCGAAATCAGGTATGACGGAGACCGCGAGATTCTTTTCCGCCCGAAATGCCATCGCTCTGCTGGAACTTTGGACAGCAATCAAGAGAATAAAGGATAGTGAGATTCGTCAGAAGCTGAGCTTCGCATTTACTGCCATCCTTCCTCGAGCATCAAAGCGATACCAGTGGAGTCGGAAACGCCCGCTAAATGCGCAAAATCAAACCTACTACATTGCGCCGGTCTACTATGAGTGGAACGTGTTCGATCTATACAAAAGAAAACTGAGTTCCGTGATCCGTGCGAATGATGTTCTCTTTGGAAGACAGCCCATGCTCAACGGCTTTTCGTTGCAGGATGTCACCTATCATAAAGGATCGGCAGCACGGCTTTCGCATATCCAAACAGAGTCGATCGATTATGTATTTACCGATCCTCCATTTGGAAGCAACATATTCTACAGTGATATGAATTTGTTTCAGGAGGCGTGGCTCGGACGTGTTACTGATAATACTTCAGAGGCGGTAGTACACACGACAGGTAAGAAAAAGAACGGTGCAATGGAGCGCTACAAGGGTCTTCTCCGTGATTCATTTAAGGAAGCATACAGAGTGCTTAGACCTGGACGTCACATGTCTGTAGTATTTGGAAACAGCAGCGGACGAATCTGGGGACTCGTTCAGCGCGCTCTGCGGGATGCCGGGTTTAAGCCAACTCCTGTTCACGTAGCGATCCTTGACAAGGGACAGCGATCCATTAAGGGGTTGAATTCAGGATCAGAAGGTGTCGTAATCCTTGATCTCGTTTTGACTGTACAAAAGCCCAATGTTGGAGAGGAACTGAACGCGGCAGCTTTCCGCAGCGTTGAAACCGGAGCACTGGTGCATAGAGTCATTCAGAATCATCCCACCTTGGACGAACAGAGCCCAAGCCTTCTATATGTCGAGATTGTCCGGACAGCAATAAAAGAAGGATTGATATTGGACAACTTTCATTTGGGAGACGTTCTAGTCGCTCTGCGTAACGCGGGATGTTCGATTGACCAGACCACAGGGCTCATCAGTTGTAAGAAAGGCTGAACTGCGTCCAATTCCAATCCAGGGGAGGCAAGGCGTGTCAATGCGAGGCGTAGGGGTCGGCGGCGTCGCGGAGGCCGTCGCCGAGCAGGTTGAAGGCCAGCACCGACACGATCACGAACACCGCCGGGATCAGCATCCACGGGTGCAGGGCCACCGCCTTGACGTTCTGCGCCTGGTTCAGCAGCACCCCCCAACTCACCACCGGCGGGCGCAGCCCCAGGCCCAGGAAGCTGAGCGCCGTCTCGCCCAGGATCATGCGCGGGATCGACAGCGTCAGGTCGACGATCAGGTAGCTCAGGAACGAGGGCAGCAGGTGGCGCACGATGATCTTGCGCTCGGTCGAGCCGGCGATCTGCGCCGCCACCACGAAGTCCTCCTCGCGAGTGCTGATCAGCTTGCCGCGCACCACCCGCGCCAGCGCCGTCCAGCCGATGATCGACAGGATGATGGTGATGCCGAAGTACACCCGTAGCGGCGGCCAGTCCACCGGTACCGCCGCCGCCAGCGCCATCCACAGCGGGATGGTGGGTATCGACAGCAGGAACTCGATGACGCGCTGAATGGCATTGTCGATGCCGCCGCCGTAGAACCCCGACAGCCCGCCCAGGATGCAGCCGAGCACGAAGCTCACCGCCACCCCGACCAGGCCGATCGACAGCGAGATGCGGCCGCCGTACAGGGTGCGCGAAAACAGGTCGCGGCCCAGCTCGTCGCTGCCGAACAGCAGCAGCAGGCCCGGCTCGTCCACGCCGATGAAGTGGCGTTCGGCCGGGAACAGCCCCCACAGCAGGTACGGCTCGCCGCGCGCGAACAGGCGCAGCGGGTAACGGACGCTCACGTCCTCGGTGTACACCTTGCGGAACGAAACCGGATCGCGTCCCGACTCCAGGCCGTACACGAACGGCAGCCGCAGGCGCCCGTCGGCGTCGACCACGCGAATCCGCGCCGGCGGGGCGAACGAGAACGCCTTGAAGCGGGTGTCCCTGGTGTAGGTGGCGCAGAATTCCGCGCCCAGGCACATGGTAAGGTAGAACAGCAGCAGCACCACGCCGCCGGCCAGCGCCACCCGGTGGCGGCCCAGCCGGCGCCACATGAGGCGCCACTGCGAAGCGAGAAAGAGGCGCTCTTCCGCCTGCTCGGCGGCGGTCGCGGCAGCACTCGACACCTGCGGCTCCGCCACCGTTCAACGGCTCCGTTCGTAGCGGATGCGCGGGTCGATCCACATCAGCAACATGTCGGAGACGAAGGTCCCGATCACGGTCAGGAAGCCGAGCAGCATGACGATGGTGCCGCCCAGGAACATGTCCTGGTTGCGCAGGGCGCGCAGCAGCATCGGCCCCACCGTGGGCAGGCTGAGCACCACCGCCGTGATCGTCCCGCCCGAGATGGTGGCCGGCAGCATCCAGCCGACCGTGCTGATGATCGGGTTGATCGCCACCCGCACCGGGTACTTGAACAGCAGCGCGCGCTCGGTGGCGCCCTTGGCGCGGGCGGTCACCACGTACTGTTTCTTCAACTCGTCGAGCACCCCGCTGCGCATCACCCGGATCAGCGCCGCGGTACCGGACAGGCCGATGATGACCACCGGCACCGGCAGGTGCGCCAGCAGGTCGATCACCCGGCCCACGCTCCAGGCGGCGTCGACGTACTCGGGCGAGAACAGGCCACCGACGCTGGCGCCGAAGTTGCGCACCATGAACACCATCAGCACCAGCGCGAGCAGGAACTGCGGCGTCGCCAGCCCGGTCAGGCTGACCACCGTCAGCGCATGGTCGCCGACCGAGTACTGGTGGGTGGCGGCGAAGATCCCGATCGGGATCGCCACCACGTAGATGAACACCATCGCCGCGGCGTTCATGATCACCGTCAGCAGCATGCGGTCGGCGATCAGCTCCGATACCGGCTTGCGCCAGTCCATGGAGCGACCGAAATCGCCGGCCAGCGCGCGCCCGGCCCACTTCAGGTATTGGCGGTGCAGCGGCAGGTCGAGGCCGTACTGCCGCTTGAGCGCGGCCAGCTCCGCCTCGTCCGGGGCGGCGCCGCGCATCGCCAGCGCCTGGATATAGCTGTTCAGGTAGTCGCCGGGCGGGAGCTGGATGATGGCGAAGCCCGCCATCGACAGCACCACCAGCAGCAGCAGCATGTAGAGCGAGCGGCGCAGGAGGTAGTACAGCACAGCATTAGCGCCCGCCGGCAGCCGTTACCACGGCGGCCGACGGGCACATCACGTTCCGCTGGTGCGGATCAATCGCTCTGGAAGGCTATATCTTGAAGAACCATCAGTTCTTGAAGAACCACTGTTCGCCGCCGTCGAGCACGGTGATGTTGTAGAAATCCTTGGCGATGCCGATGTTGCCGATCCGCCGGGAGTGCACCAGCGGCGAGGGAACGTCCACCGCCACGCCGATCACCCACAGGTGCTCGGCCTGAATCTCGAACACCTCGCGACTGGCGGCCAAGCGCTCCTCCGCGGACGGGGTGGACTGGATGATGTCGCGCAATTCGTACACGCGCTTGCCGGCTTCGGTCGGCTCGACACCCTCGGCGCCGCCGGTCTGGTACCAGCGCCACCAGGTGGGTGTGGTGGTGCTGAAGCCCTGGAAGAACCAGGACGGCACGACACTGGCGCTGCCCAGGCCCCAGGTAGTGAGCACGTGCTCATTGGCCTGGAACGCCGTCCACCAAGCGCCGCCGTCCATCGCCTTGGTAGGCACGTGGATACCGATATCCTTCCAGTACTGCGACGCCAGCTCGGAACCCGGCGTGACCGACGGGAACACCTCGTAGTAGGTCAGCGGAATGGTAAACCGCTCGCCGTCGGGACGCAGGCGGAACTCGTTGTTGGCATCCCACTCCAGGCCCATCGCATCGAGCAGGGCATTGGCCTGGTCGGGATCGTAGGCGGCGTAGGAATCTTCCAGCTCCTGTCTGAACATCGGGTTGCCGCGCACCGGCGACACCTGCGCGGGACGGCCGAAGCCCAGGAACAGAGACTCGATGAAGTCCTGCCGGTCGAGCGCCAGCGACATCGCCTGGCCGAGACGCGGGTCCTGCACCAGCTCCCTGAGCACCGGGTCCGCCGGCGCGTTGTTGAAGAAGAAGATCAACGGGTGGTCGAGCCAGTCCTTGGTCAGCAGGAGGCGAGACGCATCAATGTGATGCGTAGGGGTCGGCGGCGTCGCGGAGGCCGTCGCCGACGAAGTTGAAGGCGAGCACGGTAATGATCACGAACAGGCCGGGGATCATCAACCAGGGTGCCAGGGCGATGGAGTGCACGTTCTGGGCCGCCTTGAGCAGCACGCCCCAACTGATCGCCGGCGGCTGCATGCCCAGGCCCAGGAAGCTGAGCGCGGTCTCGGCCAGGATCATGGTCGGGATCGCCAGGGTCAGTGAGGCAATGATGTGGCTCAGGAACGACGGCACCATGTGCAGGAAGATGGTGGGCACGTCGCGCCGGCCGGCCAGCTTGGCGGCCACCACGAAGTCCTCCTCGCGCAGCGACAGGAACTTGCCGCGCACCACGCGCGCCAGGCTGGTCCAGCCGATCAGCGACACGATCACGGTGATGGCGAAGTACATCTTGAGCACCGGCCAGCCGGTAGGCAGTGCCGCGCTCAGCCCCATCCACAGCGGCAGGCTGGGAATGCCGATGATGATCTCGATCATGCGCTGGATCACCTCGTCCACGGTGCCGCCGAAGAAGCCGGCCACGCCGCCGATCAGGATGCCCAGGAAGAAGCTGATCGCCACCCCGACCAGGCCCACCGACAGCGAGATCTGGGCGCCGTACAGGGTGCGCGAGAACACGTCGCGGCCGAGTGAGTCGGTGCCGAACAGGTGCACCGGGACGCCCTCCACGCCGGTGCCGAACAGGTGCCTGTCGGACGGGAACAGCCCGAACAGCTTGTACTCGAATCCGCGCACGAACAGCTTCACCGGGTAGCGCTGCGCGCGATCCTCCTGGTAGACGTTCTCGTAGGTCTCCCGGTCCAGCTCGCTCACCAGCGGGTACACGAACGGCCCGCGCAGGCGCCCCTCCTCGAACAAGCGCACCACCATGGGCGGCGCCTCCTTGTAGGCCAGGCTGCGCAGCACCGGGTCGTGCGGGCTCAGGAACGGCGAGAACAGCGCCGCAAGGTACAGTACCGCGAGCACGATCATCGCGCCGAGGGCCACCTTGTGGCGGAAGAAGCGGCGCCGCATGAGCTGCCACTGCGACGCGTAGAACTCGCGGTCGTCGCGGTCGTCGAGCGCGGCGGCGCGCTCCGCGTCCGTTACGCGCGGCACCACCAGTTCGCGAGTCTCGACCTGGGGGCCGTGCCCGCGATCCGCCTCCGTCATCGACCGACCCCGCCTAGCCCGCTTTCTTCTCGAACCGGATGCGCGGATCGATCACGATCAGCAGCAGGTCCGATATCAGCGTGCCTATCACCGTGAGAATACTCAGCAGCATGATGAAGCTGCCGGCCAGGAACATGTCCTGCGCCAGCAGCGCGTCGATCAGCAGCGGGCCGGTGGTGGGCAGGTTGAGCACTACCGCGGTGATGGTGGCGCCCGATATCAGTTGCGGCAGGGTCCACCCCACGGTGCTGATGAACGGGTTGAGCGCCACCCGCACCGGGTACTTCATCACGATGCGGTTCTCGGCCAGCCCCTTGGCGCGCGCCGTAATCACGTACAGCTTGCGCAACTCGTCGAGCAGGTTGGCGCGCATGATGCGCACCAGCCCCGCGGTGCCGGCCGAGCCGAGCACGATGGTGGGAATCCACAGGTGGCCGATCAGGTCGATCACCTTGCCGAACGACCAGGGAGCGTCCTGGTACTCCAGCGAGAACAGGCCGCCCACGTCGATCCGCAAGTAGCGGAAGCTGACGTACATCAGCACCAGCGCCAGCATGAAGTTGGGAATCGCCAGCCCGATGAAGCTGAAGAACGTCGCCACGTAGTCGCCCGGCGAATACTGCCGCACCGCCACGTAGATGCCCACCGGGAAGGCCACGACCCAGATGAACATCAGGGAGGAAGTCGAGATCACCAGGGTCAGCCCGATCCGCTCCCACACCAGGTCGTTGACCGGGGTCTGGTAGCGGAACGACTGCCCCATGTCGCCCTGCACGAAGTTGGTGATCCACTTCCAGTACTGGCCCATGAACGACTTGTCGAGCCCGTACTGCATGGTCAGGCTGGCCACCATCTCCTCGCTCACCAACTCCCCCTGCGCGCGCAGGCGGGTGATGTAGCTGGTCAGGTAGTCGCCCGGCGGCAACTGGATGATCACGAACGACAGGAACGAGATCACGATCAGCGCCAGGAGCATGTTCATGAACCGGCGGATCAGATAGTCGACCATCGCGGCCCCTTACCGGCCGCACCCCCGCGCGGGGAGGTGCGGCCTTGAGGTTTCGTCAGCGTCGGCGCGCCTGCGCTACTCGTCGATGTACCACTGGGCCGGCAGAGTCTGCACCCAGAGGAAGCTCTCGAACGAGAACGGCAGCACGTCCGGTACGTTGTTGATGCGGCTGTTGATGATGATCGGCCGCACCGCCTTGGCCACCGTGCCGATGACCGGCAGTTGCTCGGCCTGGAACGCCCACACCTTGGCGCCGATGCGGTTGAACTCCTCGGCGTCGGCAGCGTCGACCCAGGCGTGCCAGTCGTCGATCCACTGCTTCCACTCCGGCGGCGGCTCGGTGCCCATCGGCGGCTCGTCACCCTGCTTGCCACCGTCCAGCCAGCGCTGGTGGCGGTAGAAGTTGCGCCACTCCAGCGAGTGGATGATCACGTCGCCCCCGAATGGCGGCGGCGACGACAGCCGGCTCGGCATGTAGTGCTCGGAGACGAAGATCACGATGTCCAGTTCGTTGGCGTTCAGCAACTGCGACTGCAGCTCCTGGGCGATCTGCTTGTAGTTGATCTTGATGCCGATCTCCTCCCAGTAGGTGCGGGCCAGCTCGCTGATGTTGTCACCCATGGTGCCGAGCACCGAGCTGGTATGGGGCCGCAGGTCGAGGATGAACTCTTCGCCGCCCGGCGCCTCGCGCCAGCCGTCGCCGTCGCGGTCGGTCATGCCCATCTCATCCAGCTTGGCCTTGGCCGCCTCCGGATCGTACTCGGCGTACGACTGTGCCCACGCCTCGTCGTAGAACGCGGCGCCCGGATCGACCGTGTACTGCGCCGGGGTGGCCAGGCCCAGGAACACGAACTCGTTGATCTCCTGGCGGTTGATGGCCAGCGACAGCGCCTGCCGGAACCGCTTGTCGAACAGCACCGGCCCCTTGACCTCGTGCACGCTGTTCATGTTGGGCATGAAGATGACGCGGCTGGTCTTGGTGTCCTGCCACTCGCGCACGCCGTAGCCGCCCACCTCTTCGTTCTGCTTGTACAGGGCGAAACTGGCCGGGTCCATCATGCGCCCGCCGATGTCCACCTTGCCCTGCATCATGTTCAGGATCGCCACCTGCTTGTCGGCGAAGAAGATCGCCCGCAGGGTGTCGATGTAGGGAAGCTGGTTGCCGGCCGAGTCGACGGCGAAGAAGTACGGGTTGCGCACGCTGAACTTGCCGGTCGAGTCACGGCTCTCCAGCACCCACGCGGCCAGCTTGGGCTGCGGGTACGCCTCCCTGGGCGCGGTCTCCATGCGGGCGCGCAGGTGAGCGATCCAGTTTTCGTGTCCCTCCGCCTTGGCCATCTCCTCGGCCTTGTCGTTGAATGCGGCGTGGAACTGCTCGATGTAGTGCACCGGCGAGTAGATGTTGCCCTGCCGGGTGCGGTGGAAGTTCAACAGCGGGATCAGGTAGGTCGGTGTCAGCGGCTCCGCGTAGGTCATGCGCAGCGTGTAGTCGTCGACCGCCTCCCACTTGGACAGCTCACCGCCGTTCGACCAGCGGATTGCCTGACTCGGGATGTCCGGGTTCAGGAACACGTTGTCGTACACCCACATGAAGTCGGCGGTGGTGAACGGCATGCCGTCCGACCACTTCATCCCCTCGCGCAGGTGGAAGGTGAGCACGGTGCGGTCGTCGGACAAGGTGTAGCCCTTGGCGCCGTGCGGGATGATCTCGTTCAGGGTCGGGTCGGCGCGGAACAGGAACGTCTTGGCGCCGCGGTGCATGTCGCCGTAGTCGGTGGGTCCGGTGCGCGCCACGCGCAGCTCGCCGCCGTACTTGCCCACCTCCGAGTAGGGCTCCATCACCATCGGGTCGTCGGGCAGCCGGTCCTCCACCGGCGGCAACTCGCCGGCCTCCACCAGGGCGGCCAGCATCGGCGCCTCCTGGAACGTGGTGATGCCCACCTGCGACGCCGTCGGCGGGGTGAGCCAACTCTCCCTCACGGTGTAGCGGCCAACGATCTTGATGATGTCGCTGCCTTCCGCGGCCATCGCGGCAGCGCCGCCGCCGGCGGCGCCTTCCTCTTCGCCGCTGGCAAACAGCGGCACCGCGGCCAGCAGGACGCCGACCGCCAAACCGGCACACGACAGTAGTCTGTGTCTCATTCGATTCCTCCTCACGGATGTTGGTGGCGGCAGATTAGCGCACGGTGGCAAGGAACACAAGTTAGATTTTCGTGAGTCGGCGAGGTCACTCCGTGACCTGGAAGACGATGAATACCGATGCACGGGCATCGCACGCCGGACGCCTTTTTCGGACCAGGCAATAGAGCAAGCCATCATGAACCCGGCCGCCGATCGGATTGGGCGGCAACCGCCGCCGGTACCGCCCGCGCGGGACGGTGCGGCGTGCAAGATTCGCGTCTGCTCCGGCGCCCGCTTCGACAGCCCGTGGCGGCTCGTCGCCCTGGGCGCACACCGTCGACCCACTGCTGATTCGCCTCCGAGCCGGATTGCTCCATGGAGTGCGCGGTGCCGGTACGGGCTCGCGGCTGCCGCCGGAACTCGTCTACAATGCCACCCGTCATGTGCCGCAACATTCGTCCTCTGCACAATTTCGCACCGCCGGCCACGCGCGAGGAGATGCGCGCCGCCGCGCTGCAGTACGTGCGCAAGGTGTCCGGCGCCAGCAAGCCGTCGCGCGCAAACGAAGCTGCGTTCCTGCGGGCGGTGGACGAAGTAGCCTCTGCCACAGCGCGCCTGCTCGACACGCTGGTCACCAGCGCCCCGCCGCGCAACCGCGAGTTGGAGGCCGCAAAGGCCCGGGCGCGCTCGGCGCAACGCTTCGGCCCGGTCGCCAGCCCACGGCCGCAGCCTCTCCGATGAGCGCGTGGGCAACCGTCGCCGAGGCCGGCAGGCCGACTATCGCGGGGGGATCGGGTCCGGGAAGTTCCAGCGTACCCAGTTCCATTGCAACTGGTCGCCGGTGGCGTCGTTCCAGCCGAGCAGGCGGCCCTTCATCTCCTGCTGCGCGGCGCGTGCCGCCGGATCGTCAATCCGGTTGTGCATCTCCCAGGGATCGTTGCGCACGTCGTACAGCTCGTCGATGTCGTGAGCGTTGTACACGTACTTCCAGTCGTGCGTTCTGACCATGCGCTGCGTCTGGTAACCCCATACCTCGCCGTGCTGCTCACAGTACACGCTGTCCGGCCACGTTGACGGAACCTCGCCCTGCAACAGCGGCAGCAGGCTCGACGCGTCGATGCCATCCGGCGGTTCGATGCCGGCGAGCTCGACGATGGTGGGCATCAGGTCCATCAGGCGGACGAAGTGGTCGTTGCGCTGCGCCGGAACACCGGGTGCCTTGACGATCAGCGGAATCCGGAACACCTCCTCGTACATCGTGCCGGCCTTCTCGAAGTGCTTGTGGCTGCCCATCGAGTCGCCGTGGTCGGTGGCGAACATGATCACCGTGTCGTCCGCGATGCCGCTCTCCTCGACCGCCGCCACCACCCGGCCCAGGCAGGCATCGAGCAGCGCCACGTCGCCGTAGTACCTGGCCACCGCCTGCCGCCACCAGGTCCAGTCCTTGTCTTCCAGGTGCCACTCGCGGTGCTTGCGCAGGTGGGCGGCGGGCTTGCCGGCGAACGACTCGTCGAAGTTGGGCCACGGCGGAATGGCGTCCGGGTCGTGCAGCGACGCGAACGGCTCCGGGACGATGTTGGCGAAGTGGGGAGCGGTGCAGTCGATGCGCAGGAAGAACGGCTGCTCGCCGGCCGCCCGCTCGCGGATGAAGGCGATGCCTTCGTCGGTGCAGCGCCACGAAAAGGACTGCTCCCGGGGCGCGTCGAGCACGCCGCACACCGCCTGCCTACCGCCTGGGAAGTCGATGTACACCATGGTCTCCGGCTTGCCTCGGCGCACCGCCTCCGGCGTGCCGTAGCGGTGGAACCCGTACTCTTCCGGCCCCCGATCCTGGTGCACGTGCCACTTGCCGACGTAGTCGAGCGCGTAGCCACCGTCGCGCAGCAGTCTCGAGAAGGTGGGGAGCTCCGGCGACAACCCGCGGCACCACGCCGGCCCGATGTGGGTGTTGATCATGACCCCGTGGTTGTGAGGATACAGCCCGGTCAGCAGGGAGGCGCGCGCCGGCGAGCATACCGGCGAGGTGGTGTAGGCGTAGTCGAAGACGGTGCCCTGCGCCGCCAGGCGATCCAGGTTCGGCGTCCGGCAGATCGCGTTGCCGTAGCACCCCAGGGCGTCCTGCCGAAGTTGGTCGGTCAGGAACAGGATGATGTTGGGTCGACTCATACCCGCAGTGTGCGCAAAGCCGCGGCCTGCTGCCAGCCGCCGCGGCGGTGGAGGAGTCGTGCGGATCGAGCACGGCCTGGTCCGTCGCCGCTACGGCGGAACGTGCGACCTGCTTCCGCCGGTAACCGGACCCGCCGTCGACCGGGAGCGGCGCGGGCGTGGAGCGGGCACCGCGCGCCGAGCGAGCGTGTCGGCCAGGGGGAGCGGAACGGCGCAGCCGGCCCGGAGGCAGCGCCGCCTGAGCCTGCACGGCCACTCCGCGACATGGAAGACGATGCTGACGATCCCCAAGCAGCGCCCGGCGGCGGACCCTCGTTCGGCCCAGGCCGCGGAGTTCCGCCACGGGCTGCCAAGCCGCCCCGACCGCCTCGCCCAGTCAGCGCCCGGCCTCCGCGGCACGAAGGTCGGCCAGGGCGGCGTAAGCTCCGCCGAGGTGACGCAGCGCCGCGCGGTAGGCGTCCACGGCGGCACGGTAGCGGCGGTGGGCGGCGGCGTCGGGCAGGAGACGAGGACCCGGCCGCGCAGCGCGGCGGGCCACGGCCGCCATGTCCGGGATCAGCCCGACCGCGTGTCCGGCCAGGATCGCGCTGCCCAGGGTGGAGGCGTCCGGCACCGCGAGGCGCACGTAGGGCAGGCCGAGCACGTCGGCCTTGATCCGGTTCCACAGGCCGCTCGCGGCGCCGCCGCCGGTCACCCGCACCTCCCCCAGCGTAATGTCGGGCGCCGCCGCGCGTAGCGCCCGGCACGCCAGGGCATACTCGTAGGCGACCGACTCCAGCAGGGCGCGGTAGAAGTGCGCCGGCCCGTGCGTCCAGGTGAACCCGACCCACGCGCCGCGCACGTCGGGCTCGTTCGGACACGCCCGGCCCATCAGGTGCGGCACGCACAGCAGACCGTCGGAGCCCGGCGCCACGTGCTCCGCCGCCGCGTCCAGCGCCGCGAACGCCGCGCCGCCCGCGGCGGCCCCGGCCTCGCCTCCGGCGCCGGCGAACTGCTCGGCGAACCAGCGGTGGGTCAGGCCGCCGCCGTTGATGTACATCATCGAGTACCAGGCACCGCCGCCGAGCGGACTGGCGATCGGCTTGAGCATGCGCGTTTGCAGGTCGGCGAAGTAGCGCCGCGAGCAGATCCCGAATACCGGGAACGTGCCGGCCACGTCGATGAGCTGGCCGGGCTCGACCAGGCCGGCGCCCACGAACCCGGCCGCCTGGTCGCCGGCACCGGCCACGACCGGCACCCCCGCCGAGAGACCGCAGGCGGCCGCCGCCTCTCGCGACAGTTGTCCCACCACCGCGGTCGCCGGCACGATGCGCGGCATCCTGGCGAGGCCGCCGCCGCCGAGGCCGGTGATGTCCGCCAGTTCCGCCGACCAGCGGTGGCGCGCCGTGTCGCCCAGCCCCACCCAGGTGAGGTAGGAGGCGTCGACGAACGCCCGGTCGGCGTGCAGCCCGGCCATGCGCCCGGCGACGTAGCCGGCCAGCGTCACCACCTTGGCGATGCCGCGGTACAGATCCGGAGACTGCTCGCGCCACCACAACATGCGCGGCGACATGATCGGCAGGTCGCCGCACAACTTGATCAGGTGTGTTCCGGCACGCGCGGCAAGCTCCCGCTGGTGCGGCAGGTAGCGTCCATCGAGCCCGGATGGGTACCAGGGCGTCAGGGCCCGAAACCGCGCGTCCACCGCCATGGCGCCACCCATCTGCCCGTCGAATGCGATCCCCGCAACCTGCGTCGGCGCGGCCCCCGCCTCGCCAACGACCTCCTGAACGGAAGCCGCCGCGGCGGCCAGGAATTCGTCGCCGTCCTGTTCCGCCACCCCAGGGGCCGGCTGCCGCAACGGCGCCGGACGGGCCGCCTGCGCCACCAGCCGGCCTCCCGCGTCGTACAGCCCGGCCTTCACCACGCTGGTCCCGAGGTCGACACCGACCAGGTATTGCGCAGTCATAACGTGCCTCGAACCCGTGTCCGGGGCGTGACCGCGCGCACCTGAATTGCAATCGCCTTCTGCATCCCCGAGTTGCCCGCCCGCCCCTTGTAACCGTTGCATGGTCAGCCCGCAAGCGGATCGCCAAATAATTCGGGGCTCACGACAAAAAGTACACGAAACGCACAAAAAATCGCGCCGTGCCGTAGACAGATGTGCCTACATTGCTACAAATTGTAGCCACCGTGACTTCTGTTGGTATCCGTGAGTTGAAAAACCGGCTCAGCGAGTACGTCCGCCGAGTCCGCCGCGGCGAAGAGTTTCTGGTCACCGACCGCGGCCGGGTGGTCGCCGAATTGCGCCAGCCAACCGGCGTTCCGCGCGGGGCCGAATATGCTGGTCTGATTCGTCATGCCCGCGCCGGTCGAGCCCGTCTCGGTGCGCCGAACGTGGCCGTTTCCTACCCGCGTGTGCAGCGTTCGCTAGCCCGCGACAGCACGCAGCGTCTGCTCGACGACGAACGCGGCCTGCTATGAGCAAACCCGCGAACATTTACGCCGAGTCGAGCGCAATCCTGGCCTGGCTCATGGGAGAAGACGGCGGCGATGAGATACGCTTCCGGCTGCAGGCGGCGGAGCTGGTTCTGACCTCCGACCTGGCGCTGGTCGAGTGCGAACGCGTACTGCATCGCGGCCAGGAGCGGGGCGTGTTCAGCCTGGCGCGGGTGGCCCAGACCCGCGACGCGCTCAACCAGGTAGCCGAGCATTGGACGATCTTCACCATCGACCCCCAGGTGATCGACCGGGCGCGCCGCCCGTTCCCACGCGAGCCGCTGCGCACCCCCGACGCGATCCACCTGTCCACGGCGCTGATCGCACGCAGCCTGGTAACCGAGCTCGCCATGGTGGCGCTCGCCAAGCCGATACGCCGCAACGCCGTGTCTCTCGGCATCGACCTGTACCCGGTCCCGACCGAGGAGGAACTCCGCCTCTAGCCGCAACAGCCCGCCTTCACGTTGCGCGAAATTAAGAAACCGCGCGTGCCCTTAACACGAGGCAACCGGTATCTTTCTGTTCATGTATTCCCATTCGGTACGTCCAGCAGGTGCGGGGATCCGAACGTGCGTGATCCCGGCTGCCGCCGTTCTGATCCTCTTGGTATTCGCGTCGTTGTCCTGGGCTCAGGCGGCGGAGGGTGACCTTCCGTTCGATCCGGAGGCGCACCACGGCACGCTCAGCAACGGCCTCACCTGGTACGTCAAGGAAAACCGCGAACCGCTCAACCGCGCACAGCTCCGGCTGGCCATACGCGCCGGCTCGATCCTGGAGGAAGAACACGAACGCGGTCTCGCGCACTACGTCGAGCACATGGCATTCGACGGCACCGAGCGCTTTTCGGGTCACGAGATCATCGAGTACCTGGAGTCGATCGGCTCCAAGTTCGGCCCCGACCTGAATGCTCACACCTCCTTCGATGAAACCGTCTACAAGATCGAGATACCAACCGACGACCCGGAGGTAATCGAGACCGCGTTCGAGATTCTCAGCGACTGGGCTTTCGCCATCACCTTCGACCCGGAGGAGGTGGAGCAGGAGCGCGGCGTGGTGCTCGAGGAGTGGCGCACCCGGCGCGGTGCGGGCGCGCGCATCCGGGACCTGGAGTTTCCCGTGCTGTTCGGTGACTCGCGCTACTCCGTGCGGCTCCCGATCGGCGTGCCGGAGGTGATCGAGACGGCCACCCGGGAGGACCTGGTCGGCTTCTACGAGCGCTGGTACCGGCCCGACCTGATGGCCGTGGCCGTGGTTGGCGACTTCGACGCCGAGCAGATGGTGAATCTGGTCCACCGCCATTTCGCACCGCCGCCGGAGGGCGAGGCGTACCAGGAGCGTGCCGCGCGGCACGAGGCCCCTACGGTGCGTCCCGAGTATCCGGTTCCGCCGCACGACGAACCGCGTGTGACGGTCAATACCGACCCGGAGCTGAGTTCCACCGTACTGCGCATCTACGCCAAGCTGCCGCCGACGACCGGTCAGAGCCTGGCCACCTACCGGCACCTGCTGACCCAGTCGCTGTTCGCGATGATGGCCAACTCCCGGCTGTTCGAGCGTACCCAGGTCGCCGACCCGCCGTTCATCGGGGCCTGGATGGGGCAGACGCTGTTTGTGCCGAACACCGCGCTGTTGTACGCCATAGCGCGGGTCGACGAGGACGGTGTCGAGCGCGGGCTGGACACGGTGCTGGAAGAGATGCAGCGCATTCTGCGCCACGGGTTCACCGCGACCGAGCTGGAGCGCGAAAAGGCCAACCTGCTGCGCAGCATGGAAAGCGCGTGGCTGGAACGCGATCAGCGGCCGTCGGTGCGGCTGGTGGAGGAGTACGTCCGTCACTACATGGAAGGCGAGCCGGTGCCGGGCATCGACGCGGAATACGAGTTGCACCAGCAGCTCCTGCCCGAGATCACGCTGCAGGAGGTGAACCGGCTGGCGGAGCCGTGGCGCGCGATGGCGAGCACCGTGGCGATGATCAGCGGTCCCGAGGCCGTCGACTCCGGCCCCGAGGTCGAGCAGGCGCTGCTCGCCAAGCTGAAAGGAGCCGGCGCCCTGCAGGTCGCACCGTACGACGACGTGGCCAGCGACGTCCCGCTGATGGCGGATCTCCCGGAGCCGGGCAGCATCACGGCCGAGGAATCGATCGCGGCGATCGACGCCGTGCGCTGGACCCTGTCCAACGGCGTCACCGTGATCGCCAAGCAGACCGACTTTCGCAACGACGAGGTGCTGGTGAAGGCGACCAGCCCCGGCGGCACCTCGCTGGTGGCGGACGGCGACTACATCGCCGCCATCACGGCCACCTCCATCGCCGAGGGCAGCGGCGCCGGCGTGCACGACCGGGTTGCGCTGGACAAGCTGCTCGCCGGCAACACGGCCGCGGCGGAGCCGTTCATCGGCGCGCTGTTCGAGGGCTTTTCCGGCAGCGCGTCTCCGGATGACCTGGAGACGCTCTTTCAGCTCATCACGCTCTACGGCACCGCACCGCGGCTCGATCCCACCTACTACGCCTCCTACTCGTCACGGCTGCGCAGCCAAATCGAGAACCGGCGCGCCCAGCCGGAGGCGGTGTGGGCGGACACTTTGCGCAGCGCGCTCAGCCAGGACCACTTCCGCTCGCGGCCGTTCACGCTCGAAGTGCTGGAAGAGATGGACCTGCAGCGCTCGATTGCGGTGTACGAGGAGCGGTTCGCGGACTTCGGCGACTTCACGTTCATCATCGTCGGCGCGTTCGACTGGGACTCGCTGCGCACCCTGGCGAGCAACTACCTTGCCGCGCTGCCGGCGGCCGGGCGCGATGAGCGGTGGCAGGACCTGAACATCGACCCGCCCGCGGAGGTGGTGGACCAGGCGGTGTACATGGGGATCGAACCGCGCAGCCGCACCCGGCTGGTATTCGCCGGGGAGATGGATTGGAGCCGGCCGGAGGCGATGGCCATCGCCGCGCTCAAGGAGATGCTGCAGGCGAAGGTGCGCGAGCGCATCGAGATGGAACTGGGCAGCACCTACTCGATCCACGTCGGTGCGTCGGCGTCTTTGCTTCCCGATCCCGAGTACCGGGTGTTCGTGGACTTCGGCAGCGACCCGGCCCGCGCCGACGAGCTGCTGGAAGAGGTGTTTGCCGGCGTCGACTGGCTGGTCGGCGGCGGCGAGCAGGAGTACCTGGACACGGCCAAGGAGCTGATCGGCGCCGCCCGCGAGGAACAGTTGCGGCGCAACGGATTCTGGCTCGGCCAGATCGAGGCGGTGGTCGAACGCGGCGAGGACTTCGCCGTGATCCCCGGCTTCGACGAGCGGCTCGATGCCTTGACCCTGGACCACGTGGTCGACGCGGCAGCGCGCTACCTCAGCCGCGACCGCTACGTGCGCGTGGTGCTGCTGCCCGAGGAAACCGCCGGCGAAGAGTAGCCGCCGGCGCCCCGGGCGGCTCGACCAACAAGCGGGTGCCGTGGTTGGCTGTTGCCGGGGGTGACACATTGGATCTGACGTACGCACGAATCGAGCTGGACGCGGGCAGTTCGCCGCGCTGCCGGCAGGCGCGCGCCGTCCTGACGGAAGAGGTAGCCCGGCGCGCACAACGGGTCTGGCCGGCGGCGGACCAGGGTGGCCCGGTAGTGATGCTGCGCAACGGCGGCACCGCGGTGCGCCGCGGCGTACGCTGGTCGGCGGAGGAGGCGCGGTCGTTCCGCGCCGCCGAATTCGCGGCGCGCCCGGAGGGGTTCCGGATCGAGCGCGATGGAAACGGCCTCACCGTTACCGGAAACGATACCCGCGGCGTGCTGTACGGCGTGGGCTGGCTGCTGCGCCACCTGGAGGTGCGCCGCGGCGCGGTCGTGCTGCCCGACGCGCTGCTGGCCGCCGGACCGTTTCGGTCGGCCCCGCACTATCCGCTGCGCGGCCACCAGATCGGCTACCGGCCCAAGACCAACTCCTACGCCGGCTGGACGGCGGCCGAGTGGGAACAGTACGTCCGCGAACTGGCCATCTTCGGCGCCAACGCCGTCGAGGTAATCCCGCCGGTGTCGGACGACGAGGCCGACTCCGACCACTTCCCGCTGCCGCCGATCGACATGCTGCGCGAAGTGTCCGCAATCGCCGACCGCTACGACGTCGACCTGTGGGTCTGGTTCCCGGCCCTGGAGACCGACTACGGCGACGGAGCGACCGTGCGGCGCGCGCTCGCCGACTGGCGCGCGGTGTTCGAGGCGATGCCGCGCATTGACGCCGTGTTCATCCCCGGCGGCGATCCGGGCTCGACGCCGGCTCGCCTGCTGCTGGCGCTGGCGGAACGGCAAAAGGCGTCGCTGCGCGAGGTACACCCGAATGCGCAGATGTGGATTGCCCCGCAGGGGTTTCACGGCGCCGACGAGGCGCACTTCTACGCAGCACTGGAGGACGGGGTCAACTGGCTGGACGGGGTGATCTTCGGGCCGTGGATTCACCTGACAGCGGAGGCGTTCCGCGCGCGCGTGCCGGCGCGCTACCCGATCCGCCTCTACCCCGACATCACCCACTGCTGGTCATGCCAGTATCCGGTGCCGGACTGGGACCCGGCGCTGGCCGCCTGCCAGGGCCGCGAGCCGATCAATCCGCGGCCGACCGACCAGGCGCACATCTTCGCGCTCACCGCGCCGCACTCGATCGGCGCCCTGACCTACTGCGAGGGCAACAACGACGACCTCAACAAGATGGTGTGGAGCGCCCTGCTGTGGGACCCGGCGGCCGACCTGGACGCGGTGTTGCGGCAGTACGGGCGTGCGTTCGTGCACCCCGACCTGGCCGACGGGGTGGCGGCGGCGATCCTGGGGCTGGAGCAGAACTGGCGCGGCCCGCTGCTGGCCAACGGATCGGTGAACACAACGCTGCTGCGTATGCAGGCGCTCGAGCGCGCCGCGCCGCCTCGTGTGCTGAAGAGCTGGCGCTTCCAGCAGTTGCTCTACCGCGCCTGTTCCGACGCCTACATCCGCGAGCGGCTGATCGCCGAGACAGCCGCCGGCAGTTGCGCGCTCGGCGAACTGCGGCGGGCGCCCGACATCGGCGCGCGGGCGGCGTGCCGGCGTGCGCTCGCGGCGGTGGACGAGGCGGCGGCCGCCGCCTGCCAGGGCGAACTGCGCGCCCGCGTCTACGCTCTCGCCGAGGCGCTGTTTCAGAGCATTCACGTGCAACTCTCCGTGCCGCGCTACGGCGCCCAGGCGGTGCGCCGCGGCGCCAGCCTGGACGGACTGGAGTATCCGCTCGGCGACCGCCTGTGGCTGCACGAACGCTGCGCCGAAATCGCGCGCCTCGCCACCGAGCAGGAGCGCCTCGATGCGATCGCACGCGTACTGCGCCGCACCGACCCCGGTCCGGGCGGCCGCTACGACAACCTCGGCGACCCGGCCGAACAGCCGCACCTGGTGCCGGACGCCGGGTTTTGCAGCGACCCGTCGTTTCTGGACTCGGCGCTGCGCGGGTTTTCGATTCCCTACCCCGCCGAGCCGATCCCCTACGCCTGGCTCAGCCAGGCCGAGTCGATCGGCCACGGCCCCCTGCAACTGCGCTACGAAGGCCTCGATCCTGGTGCATGCTGGCGCGTGGTGGTGGTGTACGGCGGCGAGCGGCGCTGGGGCGGCGCGCATCCCCGCGTACGCATGGATGCCGTCGGCTCCGACGGCGCCGCGCACGCGGTCCACGGCTGGCTCGCCAAGCCCCACCCTCGCGGCCCGCTGAACTTCGACCTGCCGGCCGGCGCCGCGGCGAACGGTTCGGTCACGCTACGGGTGTTCCACGAAGAGAGCGGCGGCCCCGGCCGCGGCGCCCAGGTCAGCGAGATCTGGCTGCAGCGCGCCGACCGTGCCGCCCTTGAGCAGGCTCCGGCGGAACGCCGCGGGTAGCCGGGGCGCGTCCGGTGCAGGCGCCGATTGACAGCCGCGGTGCGGGCACGGCGCTGCCCCGCGACCAAGTCGCGAGCGGCCGGGCGGAACGCGCTCGAGGCGACCCTCAACGACTACACGCAACCCGCTGGGGCCAACCCGTAGCCGGCAAGCGGCGCGGCGCGGTGCTGCCGGAGCCCACCGAGACCAAACAGAGTCCTACAGCGCCGTGCGCCCTCCGGCGTCGACCAGGGACGGCGCCGGGGTGCGCCAGCCGTAGCCGGGGCGGCGGAACAGGCTGGCAGCCGCGGCCGGTCCCCAGCTCCCGGCCGGGTAGCCGTGCAGCGGAATGGCGGGCTGGTCCCGCCACGCCTGCAGCACGGGCTGCACGAACTCCCAGCACGACTCGATGGCGTCGGCGCGCGCGTACAGGGTGGCGTCGCCGGTGATGCCGTCCAGCAGCAGCCGTTCGTAGGCGTCGGGCAGGTAGGTGTCGGCCAGGTCGGCGTAGCGGAAGTCCATGCCCACCTGCTGCACCTCGAAGCCGGCGCCCGGCAGCTTCACGTTGCAGCGGAGCTGGATCGCCTCGTCCGGCTGGATGCGGATGATCAGCTTGCTTGCCTCCGCTGCCGCCGCCGACACCGCGTGCCCGGCGGCGCCGAGGTGGGGAGCGCCGGAGACCAGGTCCGCCGGCGGCGTGCCGAACAGGTGGTGCGGCACCTGCTTGAAGTGGATCACCACCTCGGTGACGCGCGCCGGCAGCCGCTTGCCGGTGCGCACCAGGAACGGCACCCCGGCCCAGCGCCGGTTGTCGATGTGGAACCGTAGCGCCACGTAGGTCTCCGTGCTCGACCCGGCCGGTACCCCCGGCTCCTCGCGGTAGCCGGCCATGGCGCCTTCGGTCGTCAGCGAGCCGGTGTACTGGCCGCGCACCACGTCCTCGGCCACCCGCGACGGCGCAATCGGACGCAACGAGTCGAACACCTTCACGGTTTCGTTGCGCACCGCGCTCGGGCGGAAGTGCGCCGGCGGCTCCATGGCGATCATGCCCACCACCTGCAGCAGGTGGTTCTGGAACATGTCGCGCAGCGCACCCGAGCCGTCGTAGTAGCCGCCGCGGCCCTCCACCCCCACCTGCTCGGCGGCGGTGATCTCCACCCGGTCGATGGTGGCGCGCGTCCACAGCGGCTCCCACACCTCGTTGGCGAAGCGCAGCACCAGCACGTTCTGCACCGTCTCCTTGCCCAGGTAGTGGTCGATGCGGTAAATCTGCCGCTCGCCGAACCAGGAGTGCAGCCGCTCGTTGAGCGCGCGCGCCGACTGCAGGTCGTAGCCGAACGGCTTCTCGACGATCAGCCGCCGCCAGGCGCCGCCGCGCTCCTCCGCCAGACCCGCCCCCGCCAGCCCGCCGGCAATCGGTTCGAAGCTGCTTGGCGGCGTCGCCAGGTAGTAGAGGACGTTGTCCCCGGTCCCGGCGCCTGCCGCAACCGCGCTCAGCCGCTCAGCCAGCTTCCCGTACTCCGCCGCAACCGCGGGATCGAGCCGCTGGTAGTACAGCGCGCCGAGAAAGCGGTCGCGGTCCTGCCGTGACCGGTCACCCGTGTCATCCGCCAGCGCCGCCGCCATGGCGGTACGGAATTGTTCGTCGCTCATCCCCGTGCGCCCGGCACCCAGTACCGCAAACCGGTCGGGCAGCAGCCCTCGGCGGTACAGCTCGTACAGTCCCGGAATCAGCTTGCGCGCCGTGAGGTCTCCCGACGCCCCGAAGATCACCATCGTGCACGGCGCCGCCCCGTCCGCTCCCGCATGCGCCGCCCCGGATGCGCCGGCACTATGTGGACCGGTCATCGAGCCTCTCCCCGAGTCGGGATCCATCAGCCATGGAAACAACCCCGCCGCCAGCGAGCCGGAGCACCGCGACGTCAGGGAGGCGCTCGACGTTCGCGATCGCGGACGCAATTGCCGTCGCCGGATTCGACGCCTCCCGGTCGAAGTCAAGGTACTGCATCCCGTCGGTGCGACCGACGAGAGCATCGTTGCAACCCGCTTCATACAGAGCGTCAATCCCATGGTCGGTCTGCAGATCCGGGCCCTCTACAAGCAAAATAAACTGATAAGCAGACATGTATATTCTCCCAATATATTCTCCCAAGTACTTCTACCGGACCGGGAGGGCGGCGGGGTCGGTGGTCAGCGCGTCCGAGCCGGCGGTGATTCGGGCGATGAGGTGGGCCACCTCGTCGTCCGAGTAGTCCGGATGGGTGCGGATGAGCACGGTTCTGCCCAGAATGTCCAGCGAGCGGCGGCACATCTCCTTCGAGTAGTGCATGCGGCAGCCGCGGTTCTGCTCCAGCTCGAAGGGGTTCAGCACCTGGTGGTGGGCGCCGCGGTGCTGCAGCACCGGGTCCCACTCCGTGTACACGTGACGCCCGGTGTTCAGCGCTACGAAGCCGCCGCCCGCTTCCGCGAGCGAATCGGCCGCGGCCGGCGAAGGCAGCAGGAAGGCTGCGTGGCTGCCGCACTCCCCGGCGGGGCTGTTGCTGGGGCTCGCCGACAGGCCGCAGGCCGCGGTTTCGCGGACAATCCTCCGCTTCTGAGCGCGCGTGGCGTCGATCATGCCGTCCAGACGGTCGAGCTGGCAGTTCATCACCGCGCCCTCGATCTCCGACGCCCGCGCACCGTTGGCCACGAAGCCCGCGAAGCTGTCGCTGCGCCCGTCCCAGTAGAACCGGCACGGATCGACCGCGCAGCCAATGCGCTCGGCGAACGAGTCGTCGCCGGTGACCACCGCGCCGCCCTCGCCGCAGCTCATGTTCTTGTAGTAGTTGAAGCTGAACGCGCCGGCGTGGCCGATCGAGCCGAGCATGCTGCCCTCGTAGGCGCCGCCGACCGCCTGGCAGGCGTCCTCGATCACCAGCAACCCGCGGTCGGCGGCGATCGCCATGATCGAGCCCATGTCGCACGGCAGGCCCCACATGTGCACCGGGATCGCCGCCCGGGTGCGCGGCCCGATGCCGTCCCGCAACGCGTCCGGGCTCATGCCGAGGCTCTCGTCTATATCGACGATCACCGGAATCGCGCCCGCGGCGAGGACGGCCATCGGCGTGGCCATGTAGGTGCACGCGGGCACGATCACCTCGTCGCCCGGACCCACGCCGGCCCCCATCAGCGCGGCGGTCAGCGCATTGGTGCCGCTGGCCGTCATCAGGCAGTGCCGCACGCCAAGCCTGCGCGCATAGCGGGTCTCGAACCGTTCACACTCCGCGCCGCCCTCCGCCAGGTAGCGGAACAGGTTCCCGGAGGCTAGTACGCTGGCGATCCCGTCCAGCTCCCGTTGCCCAATCCTGTACATGAGACATGACCTCCTGGTCGTTGACAGCGTGCCGTGGCGGTGCCAGGATGGTCAAACGACAGTCATCCTGTAGGAGGTACTTATGACCGTTGCACACGTCACCAGGATCCTTGCGGCCGCCCTGGTTCTCGTTTTGGCCGCAACCGGCCTGTGGGCCACCGGCGAAGGGGAGCAGGCGGCAGCAGCCGAGAAGGAGTACGTGATCGACCCCACCACCGGCACGCAGCTATCCGCGCCGGAGTACGGCGGCACGTTCACTTACGTCTGGCAGAACCTGCAGACCAAGATCGACAATTATCCCACTCGCCACGGCGACCCGATACAGGGCGGCGTCACGGAGATGCTGTCGATTGCGGACTGGGGGATCGAGCGGAGCGTCTACAACCACAAGAGCCGCCCGACACCGGTGTGGGCGATGCGAGGGCAACTGGCCGAGGGCTGGGAACAGCCCGACGAGACCACGATCATCTTCCCGATCCGCAGGGGCGTGCACTGGCACGACAAGGAGCCGATGAACGGTCGCGAGCTGACCCCCGATGACATCGTCTACAACTTCCACCGCTACCTGGGACTGGGCAAGTGGGCCGAAGCCGGACCCATCAGCCAGTACAAGACCCTGCCGATCGAATCGGTAACCGCAACCGACGACTGGACGGTCGTCTTCAAGCTGCACACACCGCAGCTTACCGCGCTGGCGGCGCTTCTGGACGACTACCCCAATCACATCATGCCGCCGGAGGTAATCGAAGAACACGGTGGCATCGACGATTGGAAGCTGCTGGTCGGCACCGGTCCCTTCGAGCTCACCGGCTACGTCGAGGACACCTCCGCCACCTGGACCAAGAATGCGAACTACTGGGGCTTCGACGAGAAGTTCCCGGACAACCGCCTGCCCTACGTCGATGAAATCAGGGCTCTGATCATGCCAGATGCGGCAACGCGCATTTCGGCGCTGCGCACCGGCAAGGTCGATTACCTCGGTTGGAGCGGCGACACGGCAATAACGATCGACCAGATGAGGGCCCTGTCGCAGACCAACTCGGAAATGGCCTTCCTGCCGTATTCGTATCGCTCGAATGCAACGAGCTTCGCCATGGACATCGACAAGGAGCCATTCGACGACATCCGCGTGCGCAGGGCGATGCAGATGGCGCTCGACCTGGAGACGATCAATGGCTCCTACTTCGATGGTTGGGCGAAGTGGAAACCACAGGGCCTGATCGGGGATGGCGCCGTGGACTATTTCATTCCATTCGACGAGTGGCCCGAGGAGGTGAAGGAGGGCTACAGGTACAATCCCGAGGGTGCCGAGCAGCTTCTCGAGGAGGCTGGGCTTCCACGCGGTGAGGACGGGGTGAGATTCCGGACCACGCTGGCGAGTGAAAACTACTTCAGCGATCCCGCCCTCAGCGACATCGCCGCCTCCTATTGGGAGGCGATCGGCGTCGACGTCGAGATACAGACACCCAGTGACCGGGCTGCGCACGGCGCCAGCATACGCGAGCATACCTACGAATCGGGCATGATCTCGGCCTACATGGGCTACGACAGAAGCCCCACCCTTGTCATGCGCTCCTGGGCTCACTCGGAAGGAGGCTACAACCAACCGGGGATTCGGGATCCGCACCTGGACAGTTTGATCGAAGCCGCCGAGCAGGCAACGACCTGGGAGGAGCAGCAACGGCTGATCAAGGAGGCCGACCAGAATGTGATTGCGAACCAGTATCACATCTGGTTCTTCAAAGTGCCGGCATTCAATGCGGTACATCCATGGGTGGTGGGCTACAACGGTGAGTACTTCCTCGGCTTTCAGCAGCGTTACGCGCAGCTCTTCGCCCGCATCTGGATCGACTCCGCTCTGAAGCAGGAGATGGGACACTAGGAAATAGGCGGTCAGAAGGGGCATCGCCCCTGCACTGGCCCCATTGATGCGAGGGGGCTGGGAGGCGCGAGCTTGCCAGCCCCCGTTTGTTGAGAGGAGTGGCATGAAGGCGTACATGATCAGGCGACTGCTGCTGATGATCCCAACCTTGCTCATCCTGACGATGATCGTGTTTCTCACGGTGCGCTTCATTCCCGGCGATGCCATCGATGCGATGGTGATCAGGCTGGAGTTGTTCGACATCGACCGTGAAGAGCTGCTGCGCAGTCTCGGACTCGACGTACCGCTGCACGTACAGTACGGCCGCTGGATCAGCGGGATTCTCCTGCGCGGCACCTTTGGCGAGTCACTGTTTGGGGGAGCTGCTCCGATAGAAGAGCGGATCCTGGCCAAGTTGCCGGTAACCGCGGAGCTCGGCCTCCTGTCGATTGCGATTGCGCTGGTGATTGCGCTGCCGGTCGGCGTCTACTCGGCGATTCGCCAGGACCAGTTCGGTGACTTCGTGGGACGCAGCGTTGCCGTGATCGGCCTGGCCACGCCCAACTTCTGGCTGGGCACCATGGTGATGATCTACCCGGCGATCTGGTGGGGCTGGACGCCGCCGCTGGAGTACGTGCCGCTGGCCGAAGACCCGACGGCGAACCTCGGCATTCTGCTCGTCCCCGCCCTGATCCTGGGCACCGCCATGTCCGCGCACACGATGCGGCTGACGCGCACCATGATGCTGGAGGTACTGCGGCAGGACTACATCAGGACCGCCTGGGCCAAGGGCCTCAAGGAGCGGCTCGTGGTGGTCAGGCACGCGGTCAAGAACGCCATGATCCCGGTGGTGACCGGCATCGGCTTGTCGCTGCCACTGCTGGTGGGCGGGTCGGTGATCATGGAGAACATCTTCAACCTGCCGGGGCTCGGCCGGCTGATGGTGACCGCCCTCCAGGAACGCGACTACCCGGTCATCTCGGCGGTGAACCTGTTCTTTGCGGTCGCGGTGGCGGTGTTCAACCTGCTGATCGACCTGATTTACCCCTACCTGGACCCGCGGGTCCGCCATGGCTGAGCCGGGCGCGCGGGCGGCGGCGGCCCGGCTCGGACGGCGCAGCCGGCCCGCCCAGTTCGTGGTCCGGCTGGTCCGCGAGAAGCCGCTCGGTGTCGTCGGCGGCGCCATCGTGCTGCTGCTGATCGCCGTGGCCGTGTTTGCCGACGTCATCTCCCCCTACCCGTTCGATGAAGTGCACCTGGCGGATCGGCTGCAGGGGCCGTCGGCGCAGTATCTGCTCGGCACGGACCAGGTGGGCCGCGACCTGTTGAGCCGCCTCATCTTCGGCGCCCGCCTGTCGCTGGCCGTGGGTCTGTCCGCCACCGCGATCAACATTGCGGTGGCGTTCCTGATCGGCGGCACCTCCGGGTTCCTCGGCGGCAAGGTGGACCTGATGGTGCAGCGCTTCGTGGATGCCTGGATCGCGTTCCCGGGACTGCTCCTGCTGCTCAC
The DNA here is from genome assembly GCA_028821475.1 of Spirochaetaceae bacterium. Lineage (GTDB taxonomy): Bacteria > Spirochaetota > Spirochaetia > SZUA-6 > Bin103 > Bin103. The sequence goes on along the minus strand of JAPPGB010000173.1, from coordinate 8,944 downwards.
CATCATGTCCGTGGTCGGTCAGGGCCTGGCGCAGACCATCGTGGTGCTGGGGGTGGCGGGCGGCATCCCCGGCTCCCGGATCATCAGGGGCGCGGTCATCGGCATCAAGGAGAGCGCCTACTTTCAGGCGGCGGAGTCGGTCGGCTCCTCGAAGGCGCGCACGCTGTTCCGCCATGTCCTGCCCAACACCACCCCGCTCATCATCATCATCTTCAGCATCAACATCGGCGGGGTGATCATCAGCGAGGCGTCGCTGAGCTTCCTCGGGTTCGGTCTGCCGCGCGAGATTCCGAGCTGGGGCGGCATGCTCAGCCGGGAAGGGCGCAGCTACATGGAGCTGGCGCCGCACCTGGCGCTGTTGCCGGGCCTGTGCCTGACCGTGACCGTGTACGGCCTCAACATGCTCGGCGACGCGGTGCGCGACCTGCTCGATCCCCGCCTCCGGGGCGGTACGGGCCGCCTCGGCGCCGCCGCCAAGCCGGGAAGAGTGAGGTGAGGAGGGATCCGCCGGGGTGGATCTGGAGCCTCGGACGGTCAGCGCTTCGCATGCTACTCTTCTACTCATGAACCACAAGCAATTGCTCGCCGAGGCACTCCAGCTCTCTGCCGAGGAACGTGGCGCGCTCGCTGGGCAGTTGATCGAGAGCCTCGACCCACACATCGACGAAGATGTCGAAGCGGCGTGGTCGGTCGAGATTCAGCGGCGCCTGCACCGGCTGGATAACGGCATCGCCAAGACTGTCCCGTGGGCGGAGGCGCGCCGTCGACCCGGATATTGGAAGCAACGCTTGTAGGAGCGTCAGTCAACCGGAACGTAGCGCGACCTCCCCGCCGCGTGCTCGGTAATGGTGTCGTCGTCTTCGACGCGGTAAGTCCGCCCGTGATGGGTGACGGTGCCCTCCTGCACCTGGCGCAGCGTGACGCCGGTGCCGCGCTCCCAGCGCGGCACCCCGTGGTCGCCCTCGGTCTCGATGCCCCAGATGTCCTGCAGGTTGACCAGTTGCCGGAACCGCTCGCCGTTGCGTGCCACGCTCTCGTCGGTTACCTGGCCCGGGAAGTGTTCCTGGGGACGGCAATAGTGGGCGCTGTAGAACGCCGTGACCGTAAGGCGCAGTCCCGGAGTGAGCCGCGGGAAGGAGCCGTGCCACAGGTTGCCGTGGAACACGATCACCGAGCCGGCCGGCGCCTCGACCGGAACCGCCAGCCTCTCGGCTTCGCCGGGCTGCGCGTTGCGGCGCAGCTTGTGCGACTCCGGCACCACCGCCAGGCAGCCGTCGTCGCGGGTGTATTCGGTCAGACACCAGTTGGTGTTGAACACCATGGGAGGGTCGGGCAGCGGCTCGAACGGGTACAGGTGCACGTCGGTGTGGAAGCCGCCGCCGACCACGCCGCCCGCCGGTGAGACCGCCGGATCGCGCCGCTTGATCAGGGCGTTGAAGGCGGACAGCAGGAAGCCGGGGCCGAGGAAGTATTCCAGCAACGGCAGGGTCTTGGGATGCTGGATGATCTGCTCGAAGGCCGGGTCCTTGCACAGCAGGCCGCCTTGCATCCAGCTCTGGTGCTGGTGCGAACCCGCGTGCCGGGTGGCGCCGAACTCGCCGGTCGCAACATTGGGCCGCACCCCGGTGCGTTCCTCCGCCACCCGCAGCAGCGCCTCGACCGCGCGCTCGGTCAGATCCGCGTCGCCGAGCTGACCGGGAGCCAGCACGGTGTATCCCCGCTCCTCGAGCTCGCGCAGATTGTCCGTGAGCCCGAGCCCGTCGATCTCCACGCCGCACAACCGTTTCCAGTTGTCCCAGGTCTTCCACTCCGTCCAGGGTATGTTCGGCATCGCCACCTCCTCTACCGGGAACTGTCGCTCTACCGGGAACTGTCGCACCCGTCAGAAATCCGCGTCAAGCGCAGCGCGCCGTGTCCGCGGTGTCGCCGCGATGCAGGCGCAACATGCGGTTGCCACCGCGCTGAAACTCGTACGGCACCGGTTCCACCGTGACCCGCACTCCCGGCGCCGCGAGTGCTACCCGCACGCCGGGGACATGCGGGGATGGCGCTCCCCCGAGCTGCAGCAGCGGAAACACGCGGACCTCCCCGGCCACGCGCAGCATCTCGCGCAACGCCGCGACGTGGAAGTCGAGGTCGAACTGCGCGCTGTACAGAAACAGGAAGTGCGAGGACAGCGCGAGATCGAACGCATCGTCCGCGAACGGCAGCACCGGCAGCGCGGCTTCGACGTAGCGGCCCGAGCGCCGGCCGGCTTCAAAGTCGGCCAGAAATCCGTGCAGTGCGGCCATCCGCCGCCGGCCCAGGTCCTCCAGCGACCGCACGTGGGTCCACACGAAGTCGCCGCGATTGGCACCGGTCTGCGCCATCATGGTGGGAAACGTCTGCTGCACCCGCCGCTCGATGGCGGGCGCGGAGAACCGGTACAGCGGATCGACCGAGACCACGCTGCCGCCGCGCGCCGACAACTCGGCGTTGAAGCTCGCCGGGCCGTCCCCGCAGCCCAGGATGCGGCACGCCAGATCTCCCTCCGAGAGAGAGAACATCGCACGATACTCCTCCAGGGAACGCCCCCACGGAACGACGTTGTCGATCGAGAACGGCATGCACTACTCGTGCGGCGCAGCATAGCAGGAACGGCGCCGGCCGCATGCCGGAGCCTGGCCGACCCTGTAGAATCCGTGCCGGCCGTGCCGGACCCTGGAGAAACCCTGGAGACCGTTCCCGTTGCATGTCGTCTCCGTTCTCACGTAGGCTTGCGTGCGGAGGCCGGTGTGATCATCAGGATGCGGTAACAGAGCGCCACGGCAGGCGCTCCTCGTTCGTTCGTTCCGCGGAGGACTCCGTGCTTACCGTATCCAATCTCTCCCTGTCCCGTGGACCGCAGGATCTGCTCCGGGACGTCTCGTTCAGCGTCAACGCCGGGTGCCGCGCGGCGCTTATCGGCCCCAACGGCAGCGGCAAGTCCACTCTTCTGGAGGCGATCCAGGGGCGCCACCCGGTACGCGCCGGCAGCGTCAGTTGGACGCCCGCCGGTCTCACCTTCGGCTACCTGGACCAGGGAGGCAGCCACACCTCCGCCGCCACGGTGGCGGCATTGCTCGGCTCCGCCGCCAGTCTGGAGCGGCAGGTGGCGGATGCCGCCGCGCGGCTGGCAGAGGCGCCCGGCGACGCCGCGGCGGAAGCAGCCTACGACGCCGCGCTGGATCGGCTGATGGCGGCGGGGGACTCGTGGTCACCCGACGAGCTGCGCCGGTGGGGCCTGGACGACCTCGACCCCGGCACGGCGGTCGAACAGCTCAGCGGCGGGCAGCGGCTCAAGCTGGGCCTGTGCCTGGAACTCGCGCGCGCGCCCGACTTCCTGATCCTCGACGAGCCGACCAACCACCTGGACGATGCGGCGCTCGGCGTCCTCGCGGATACTCTCCTGGCGTTCCGCGGCGGGGTGCTGTTCGTGTCCCACGACCGTGCGTTCCTCGACCAGGTTGCCACCGAGATCCTGGCGGTGGACGCGCGCCGGGGCACCATTGCCCGCTACGCCGGCAACTACTCGGCCTACGCCGCACAGCTCGCCGCCGAGCTGGAGCGCCAGCGCAGCCGCTACGTGCATGAGCAGGCAGAGATCCGCAAGATGCGCCAGGACATCGCGCGTACCAGGGAGCAGGCGCGCCGCGTCGAGCGCAGCACCACCCCCAGCCAGCCAAACGTGCGCCGGCTGGCCAAGAAGGTGGCCCGCAAGGCGAGTGCCCGCGAAACCAGGCTGCGACGGTTCGAGGCCGCTCCGGAGCGCGCCGAGCGGCCCGCGACGAGCTGGCGCCTGAAGGTGGAGTTCGGCGGTGCCGGGGGCAGCGACCGGGTGCTGGAGCTGACCGACGCGGCCCTGGGTTACGCGCCCGCAGCGCCCCTGCTGGAGGGTATCAGCGTCGAACTCGGCGGGCGGGAGCGCGTCGCCCTGCTCGGCGCGAACGGCAGCGGCAAGACCACCCTGCTGCGTACGCTCGCCGGGGCACTGCCGCCGCTCGCGGGCGCGGTACGGCGCTCTCCGTCAGCGCAGGTCGGCTACTTGGCGCAGGAGCAGGAGTTGCTCGACCCGACTGCCACCGCGGTGGCCACGATCGGCGCCGCCGGGCCGGCGGCGGAAACGGAGGTGCGCTCGTTCCTGCACCTGTTCCTGTTCTCCGGCGACGACGCGCTGCGCCCCATCGGCGAACTCAGCTACGGCGAACGCGCGCGCCTGTCGCTGGCGCTGCTGGTGGCGCGCGGAGCGACGGTACTGCTGCTCGACGAGCCTCTGAACCACCTCGACATCGACTCGCGCGAGCGGTTCGAGGTGGCGCTCGACCAGTTCGCCGGCGCGGTGGTGGTGGTGTCCCACGACCGCTACTTCGTGGACCGCTACGCCGCCACCCGCTGGCAGATCCGGGAGCAGCCACCGGGCCGGCGCCGCCTGCTGGTCGACCGCGGCGGATAGACTTCGTGCCCCTTCTCGGACGCAACGGATGCAACCCCAAGTCGTCGACAACCGCCGGTTACCGGCTTAGACTGGTGTAGATGCAGCCGGACGCAAGCCCATTCCGCCCCGGGCAACCGGTGCCTGCCGAGTTGTTCGTCGGACGGCAGGACGCAATCGAACGACTCCGCGGCCTGGTTCGCACCGCCGATCGGGGGGTGTTCAAGATAGGTTTCATCTCCGGCGAGCGCGGCATCGGCAAGAGCTCGCTGGCATCGTTCGTCCGCCACCTGAGCGAACGGGAAGGCTCGGTTGCCGGCTGTCACGTCTATCTTGGCGGCGTCCACGACCTGCACGAGATGGCGCGCCGCACCTTCGACCGCCTGCTCAAGGACAGCATCGATCGCCCATGGTATCAGCATGTCGCACAGTTTTTCGGCGACCGCGTGCGCAAGGTGGGCCTGTTCGGGGTCTCCGTGGAACTGGCGCTGAGCAACAACGACTTGCGTACGATCTCGGGCAACTTCATCAGTTCCATTCGACAGTTGCTGAATACCGTCGAGGACAAGACGTCGCTGCTGCTCATCCTGGATGACATCAACGGACTCGCGAACTCGACCAACTTTGCGAATTGGCTGAAGAGCATCGTGGACGAAGCGGCGACGTCGCAACACACCACTCAGCTCTGTATCCTGGTCGTTGGCCTGGAAGAAAGACGGCAGGAGTTGATACGCAACCAACCGTCGTTGGCCCGCGTGTTCGACCTGGTGGACATCGCTCCCTGGTCTGACGACGAGGTGGCCCAGTTCTTCCAGCGATCATTCACACGGGAAAACGCAGTGCTTCCTGCCGGTGGCCTGGATTACCTGGTCCGCAATACCGGCGGCCTGCCCGTGCTCGCGCATGAGATCGGCGATGCCGTGTGGCGTGCCGCCGGAACTCCCACCTTCACCCTTGATGAACTAGTCGCGGGCGTGTTCCAGGCGGCCGAGATTATCGGGCGGAAACTCCTGGAACCGCAGGTCTTCAGGGCGATTCAGAGCGACCGATATCGATCCATCCTGCGCAAGATGGCAGGTGAGTCTCTACGAATGTCGTTTCGCCGTGGAGAGCTTGCGGCGCGGCTGGAAGAGGAAGAGAGGCGTGTGCTCGACAACTTTCTGCGCCGCATGAGAACCCTCGGTGCGCTGGAGATAGACCCCGATACTCGTGGCGGCTACCGCTTCCCCAACCGCCTGTATGCCCTGTACTTCGGAATGCAGGCACAGTTGCAACCGAGACGCCGCTGATCCAGCCCAGCGCAACCCCTGCGCGCTTGGCGAGCGTGGTGGCTCGAGGCGAACGCGCTTGTCAGATCCGCATGGCGCTGCTCAATGGCGGGCGGGGTGCTCGAAGGAGATGCTCTTGACGAGGGCGTAAACGCGCGTGCCCGCGCGCAGGCGGAGGTCGGCGGCCGCCTCGCGGGTGATGCGGGCGCGCAGCCGGCCGCCGCCGATGTCCACCAGCGCCTCCGCGTAGGCGGTGCCCGGCTGACCGTGCAGTTCCGCCACGTGGCCCGGCAGCACGTTGCGGATGCTGATTGCCCGCGGCCGCCGGGTGGCCAGCGCCACGTCGCGCGCGCGGATACGCAGGCGCACCGCCTCGCCAACCGCCGCATCGACCAGCGGCACCGTGATGACCTGGCGGTGATGGCGCAGGCGGCTCAGGTGGTAACGCGGGTCGTGCGCCACCACGCGCGCGTCCAGCACCACGCCCGCCTCGAAGCGCTCGGCGGTGGGATGCAGGTCGAGGCGCTCCAGGATCTCGCCGACCGGTCCATCGGCGAGCCTGGTGCCTCCCGAGATCACCACCAGGTGATCGGCCAGCCGCGCCACCTCGGCCAGGTCGTGGCTCACGTACAGCATCGGTATCGACAGCTCGCGGTGCAGCACCTCGAAGTAGGAGATGATCTCCTCGCGCGCCCCCTGGTCCAGGGCGGAAAGCGGTTCGTCCATCAGCAGCAGGCGGGGCTGCGACAACAGCGCCCGGCCCACCGCCACCCGCTGCCGCTCGCCGCCCGACAGCGCCGCCGGCGCCCGCTCCAGCAGCGGGTCCAGGCCCAGCATCTCCACCACCGCGTCGAACCCGAGCACCGGCGTCACCGCGGCGCGGCGCGAAGCGTAGCGCAGGTTGCCGCGAACGGTCAGGTGCGGGAACAGGCTCGCCTCCTGGAACACGTAGCCGATGCGCCGCTCGTGCGGTGCACGGAACTCGCCGCGGCCGTCATCCTGCCAGGTCTCGCCGCCGATCAGAAACCGTCCGGCGAGCCGCTGCAGGCCGGCGATACAGCGCAGGATCGTGGTCTTGCCGCTCCCCGACGGCCCAAACACCGCGGTCACCCCGGAGCCGGGGATCCGGAACGCGACGTCCAGCCGAAAGCTGCCCAGGGTGCCGGCAAACGCCGCCTCGATGCGGCTCGCGGCCGCGCCGGACACGGAGGGGCCGCTCACGGGCGCCACCGCACAGCGCGCCGCTCCAGCAGGCGCATCGCCAGGATCACCAGGAACGCGAACAGCAGCATGCCGCCGGCGAGCAGGTGCGCCTCCCGCCACTGCAGCGTCTCCACGAATTCGTACACCGCCACCGACAGCACGCGGGTGCGCCCCGGGATATTGCCGCCGATCATCAGCACCACCCCGAACTCGCCCACCGTGTGGGCGAATCCGAGCACCGCACCGCTCACGAAGCCGGGCCGGGCCAGCGGCACCGCCACGCTCCAGAACGCGTCCCACGGCGAGGCGCGCAGCGTGGCCGCCACGTCCAGCGGACGCTCGCCCACCGCCTCGAACGCGTCGCGGATCGGTTGCACCACGAACGGCATCGAGTAGCACACCGACCCGATCACCAGGCCGGTGAAGGTGAACGCCAGCGACCGCCCGCCGAACAGGCCCGCCAGCCAGCCGCCGGGACCGTTCGGGCCCAGCGCGATCAGCAGGTAGAAGCCGAGCACGGTCGGCGGCAGCACCAGCGGCAACGCAACTACCGCGGCGACCGCCTCCTTCCAGCGATGCGGCGAGCGCGCCAGCCACCAGGCGATCGGCGTTCCCACCGCCAGCAGGATCACGGTGGTGACCGACGCGAGCTGCAGCGTCAGCGCGATCGGCGGCCACACGGCGGCGCTCATTCGTACCCGTACCGCGCCAATACGGCGGCCGCTTCCGGCCCGCGCAAAAACACCAGAAACGCCTCCGGCGCTGCGCTCCCGGAGGCGAGCGCAAGCAGCACCGCGTCCTGGGCGATCGGGGAATGCAATTCCTGCGGCACGATCCAGCGCGAGCCATGCTCATGGCCGATCACCTGCGCCAGGGCCACGAAACCCAGCTCGGCGTTGCCGGTAACCACGAACTGGTAGGTCTGTGCCACGTTGTTGCCGCGCACCAACGTGGGTTGCAACCGGTCGGTGAGGCCGAGCGCCTCCAGCACCTCGACGGCGGCCGTGCCGTACGGGGCCAACTCCGGGTTGGCGATCGCCAACCGCGTGAACTGACCCTCCGCCAGGCTGGCGCGCCCGGCGACGCGGCCGGCGTCGGCACTGAACAGCACCAGCCGGCCGGTGGCGTAGGTAAACACGCTGCCCGCCACCGCGTGGCCGTCCTGCACCGCACGCCGCGGATAGCCGCGGTCCGCGGCCAGAAACACGTCGAACGGCGCCCCCTGGGTGATCTGCGCATACAGTTGTCCGCTCGATCCGAAACTGAGCAGCGCCTCATGGCCGGTGGCGGCCGCGAACAACTCCCCTATCTCCCGCGCCGCGGCGCTGAAATTGGCCGCCGCCGCGACTCGCACCTCGTCGCCGTACAAGGCGCTGGCCGCGACCGATACCGACAACAGCCACCACCACGCGGCCGCGAGCAGCGGCACACGCAGCCGCCTGGTGGACGCCTGCCCGGCGGTCGCGTGCACGGCGCGCAGGTGCCGGTCGGCGGGCGCCCCCTGAACATCAATGGTCATCGTCTTCCGTATCTCGGGTCCGTGCCGTGCACCTGCGCCACGGCCGAGCCTGCCGCGGGTGAACAACTACCTGCAGTCCGGCTCCGGGCCCGCCCCCTGTAGCACAGTACCCGGTTGGACTCTCCGGGGTAGCACGGCTACCCTGCAGCCGGTCCCCGCCATGCTACCCGCCAACCAGATTCGCGTCAGGCCACCGGAACCACCCACGTGAGCGACACGCTTGCCCACGACCTGCACCGGATCGATGGCCGCCCTTACGGTCACTATCGCGACCTTCGCGGGCGCCGCTACGCGCTCGATTCCGGCGACCTGACCTTCGAACACATCCAGGGCGATCCATTCGCCGCGCCAAGCCGGCTGCGGGTCGACCTGCCGGCCGCGCTGCTGCGGTTGCCGGCCTGGGCGCGGCACGGCGCCGACGCACGGCGCGCCGCGGCCGACTTCCTGCAACGGGCGCTGCGGCCGGCCCTGGCCGGGGCAGCCGGCGGCGCCGGCAGCGGGCGC
>JAPPGB010000172.1 GCA_028821475.1 Spirochaetaceae bacterium | reverse complement strand
CGCGCCGCCGCAACACGACTTGACCCTGGAGGGCACGTCCCGCTGGTAACCTGCCGGCGGATGACCTGCCCACCGCAACCGGCTCGGCAGATTGCCGAAGCACTGACGCCGCCGGGAACGTCGGTGCCGCCGGTGCGGAGCAGCGCGATGCGCCTCCCACCGCGGCGGTGCGAGCCGGCGGTCAGGAACTGTCGGCGCGAAACGAGGGACTCCCTCCCGCGCGGTCGCGGCCGGTGACCGGCTGAAGCGCCAGCGAACGCGGGCCCATTGTGCAGTGACATGAGCGACGCGACGATTCGTGATGTACAGCTCGCCGCCGGGAGGATAGGATGGCGGGCGTGACGGTGGCCTTCGACACACTCAAGGCGGCGACCCGGTTGCAGGAAGAAGCGGGCTTCGACGAGACCAAGGCGCGGGTTCTGGTGTCTACCTTCGCCGAAGGCATGGTCGAGAACCTTGCCACGAAGGACGACATTGCAGGCCTTCGCCGTGAGATGGCAACCCTTGCCACCAAGGAAGATCTCGCGGCCCTGCGCGACGAGATGCATCAGATGGGTGCCAGCCTGCGTGACGAGATGCATCAGATGGATGCCAATCGGGCCGGCGAGATGAAGCGGATGGATGCCGAGATGCACCAGATCGAGGCCAATCTGCGCGGCGAGATGCACCAGATCGAGGCCAATCTGCGCGCCGAGATGAAGCGGATGGACGCCGAGATGCACCAGATCGAGGCCAATCTGCGCGGTGAGATGAAGCGGATGGATGCCAGCCTGCGCGGCGAGATCAGCAAGGTCCAGGAGCGGCTGACGGTACGCCTGGGAGGGGCGATCGCGGCTGCAGTAGCGATACTGGTTGCCGTAGACAAGCTGCTGTAAGCCGGCAAGAGAAGAGCGGCGCCGGCTGATCGCGGGTCAGGCGTTCGCCTCGGGCGGGCCGTAGTGGGGGATGCCGTAGAGGGCCTTGCGGCGGCGCACGAACTCGCGGTCGCGGACCAGCGCGGCTTCCGCGAGGCGGTCCGGGTCATGGAACCACGGGCGGCGCTCGGCCATACGCGCCTGGATCTTGGCGCGTACCTCCGCGCTCGGCTCCGGCAGCGGGTTGCGGCGGGCCGCGGGGTCGTCAGGCCAACGCCAGGCTCCGGAGAGGTCGTAGTGGGCGAACGGGCCCTGGAACGGCATGCGGAACCCGATGGTGCTCTTCACGCCGAGCTCGATATCCTCGGCGGTGGCCACCCCCTCGGCCCACAGGCGCAGCGCTTCGCGCGACAGGGCCGCGGTCAGGCGGTTGATCAGGTAGCCGGGCAGCTCGCGCCGGACCGGAATCGGTATCCGCCCGGTGCGCCGCATCAGCTCGCAGATGATCTCGTAGGTTTCGTCGCTGGTGGCGGGCCCCCTCGCCACCTCGACGCCGGGCACGATGTGGGGCGGCACGAAGTAGTGGGTCAGCCCGGTGCGGTCCTTGCGCTCGAAGTGCACGGCGATGTCGCTGAGCACCAGGCCGGAGGTGTTGCTGACCACGATGCAACCGGGTTTGCACAGCCGGCCCAGGGCGCCGAACAGCTCCTGCTTGTCGGCCAGCCGCTCCACGATCGCCTCGGTAATGAAGTCGCTGTGCACGGCCAGCCGCTCGAGATCGGTGGTGGTGGTGATCCGGGTGATCGCCCCGTCGGCCTGCTGCCCGGTGACCAAGCCCTCCTCCACGAACAGATCCAGTGCCGCCCGCACGTTGGCGAGCGTTCGCTCCAGAAATTCGTCGGTCAGGTCGTAGACCACCGTCGGGTAGCCCGCCAGTGCGAAGTTGATGGCGATGCCGAACCCCATGGTCCCGCCCCCGGCAACGCCCACGCGCCGTATGTCCTCTGTCTGCACGCTGTGCTCCTCAACTGCCACCGTACCGGAACGGGCCCTCGGTGTCGCGGCCCGCGAGCCCTTGATCCTTTTGGGACTGGGAAAGCGTTCGAACGGCTTGACGATTTCGAGGCGCCCGTGTTTGCTCGTCGCCACGATGCCGGATGCGGTGAAGGATGAACGGGTGCTGCGCTTTTTTCCGCTCGGGGTGCCGGAACCGCGGGTATTGAGCGCGGCCCAAGTCGGGCAGTTCAACGAGCTGGGCTACCTGTTTCCGATGGACGTGTTCGATCCGCCGGAGGTGACGGCGCTGCGCGCCTACTGCGACGACCTGTTTGCCAAGGCGGTGGCCGCCGGCCACGGCAGTTACGACATCAACGGCTGGCACTGCCACTGCGCCGGCCTCTACGACCTGTGCACGGAGGCGCGCATCCTGGACCCGGTGCAGGACCTGCTCGGCGAGAACCTGGTGATGTGGGGCACCCACTTCTTTCTCAAGGAGGCGGGCGACGCGAAGCGCGTGAGTTGGCACCAGGACGCCTCCTACTGGCCGCTGTCGCCGAGCAAGACGGTCACCGTGTGGCTGGCGATCGACGACGCCGACGCCGGCAACGGCGCCATGCGGGTGATCCCGCGCTCCCACGTGAACGCCCAACTCGCCTACCGGAACAGTACCGAGGCGGAGCACAACGTGCTGTCGCAGACCACCCTGGCGGCGGAGGAACAGGGCGACCCGCCGGTGACCATCGCGCTGCGCGCCGGCCAGATGTCGCTGCACACGGACTGGCTGATCCACGGCTCGGATCCCAACCGCTCCGCGCGCCGCCGCTGCGGCCTGACCCTGCGCTTCACCTCCGCCGACGTGCGCGCGCTGGAACCGAGTTGGGCGACGCGCAGCATCATCTGCCGCGGGCGCGACGCCGCCGGCCACTGGGCCGACATTCCCCGCCCCGCCGGCGAACGCGTCCCCGCCCCGCGCCGCCGTTAACCGCCGACCGAACGGCGTGGTAGACTGACCCCACACAAGCTGCGAGGGGGCCAAGCATGAAGTTCGGAGTACAAGTGAACTGTTACGGGACCAGTTGGGACCGGATCCGCGCGTCGATCGAGGCGATGGAGAAGGGCCCGTGGGACAGCCTCTGGTTTGCCGACCACTTGCTCCCGCCGGTCTCGGACGACAAGGTGAAGCCCAACCTCGAACGGGAGCAGGGCACGGCGTTCGAGGGCTACACACTGATCGCGGTGGCGGCCGGCATGACCCGCAAGCTGCGGCTCGGCCATCTCGTGCTCGGCAACCCGTACCGCAATCCCGGGCTGCTGGCGAAGATGGCGGCGACCCTCGACCAGGCATCCGAGGGGCGCTTCACGCTGTCGCTCGGCGCCGGCTGGTTCGACCGCGAGCACGTCGCCTACGGCTGGGGCACATTCCCGACCATGCGGGAGCTGTCGGACCGCCTGGAGGAATCGTGCGGCCTGATTCGCAGGCTGTTCACCGCCGACGGGCCCGTTACCCACCACGGCCGCTACTACCGGCTGGAGCAGGCGCCGCTGTCGCCGGGGTGCTACCAGGAGCCGCACGTGCCGATCCTGGTCGGCGGCACCGGCGAGCAGCGGACCCTGCGTACGCTGGCCAAGTACGGCGACATCATGAACTACGACGGCTGGGCGGGACGCGGCATGTCGATCGAGGTGTTCCGTCACAAGGTCAGCGTGCTGGAGCGCCACTGCGAGGCCGTTGGGCGTGACCCGGCGGAGATCAAGCGTTCGCTGCTGATGCCGCTGGTGATCACCGACGACCCGGCGGCCGTCGAGCGGTCCAAGCAGTTCTTCGGCCGGCGCGCCAACACCCGCTACGGCAACTACGCCGGCCGCTTGATGGAGGCGCAGGAGGTCGAGGCCGCGGTCGGGTCGCTGAACGAGGTGATCGACCTGATCGGCAGGTTCGCCGACGAGGGAGTCGACGAGATCATGTTCGGCGCAATTCCGACCGGCGACGTGGAGGCACTGCAGCGGGTCGAGCAGGACGTCGTCGCGGTATTTTCGCGTTAGGCCTGCCCTATAGGACGGCTGCGACTCGGGGGTTACCGGTCGCTGCCCCGGAGGCGGGGGTCGAGCAGGTCGCGCAGGGCGTCGCCGAACATGTTCAGGCTGTACACGACCAGCGTCAGGCACAGGCCCGGCCACAGCGCCAGGCGGGGCGCCGCCTCCATGTAGGTGCGCCCCTCGCGGCTCAGCATGCCGCCCCAGTCGGGGACGTCGGGGGGCAGGCCGAAGCCGAGGAAGCTGAGCGACGCCGCGCTCAGGATGTAGCCGCCGATGCTGATGCTGAAGATGATGATCACCGGCGGCGCGATGTTGGGCAGCACGTGGCGGGTCAGCATGCGCCACGTGGTGGAGCCGATCGCGTCTCCCGCCTCGAAGTAGACGTTCTCCTTGATGCCGATCACCGCCGACCGCACCACCCGTGAGCCGCTGCCGATGCCGCCCGAGATGCCGAGCACCAGGATGATCTGCAGCACGCCGCGGCCCAGGACCGACATCAGGGTGAGCAGCAGGAGCAGTCCCGGAAAAGCGATCCACGCATCCACGAACCGCTGCACCACCAGGTCCAGCTTGCCGCCCAGGAATCCGGTGACGCCGCCCACCAGGACCGCCACCACGACACTGATGGTGGTGGCGGCCAGGCCGACCAGCAGCGACACCCGGGCGCCGTGGATGATGCGGCTCAGGAAGTCCCGCCCCACGTTGTCGGTGCCCAGCAGGTGGCGTGCCGACGGCGGTTCCAGGATCTCCATCAGGTAAATCTCGTCGTACGGGTAGGGCGCCAGCAGGTCGGCGAACACCGCGACCACGATCAGTGCCAGCACGACGACCCCGCAGGCGGTGCCGAGCGGCTTGGTCCTGACCATCCTGACCAGGAGATCGACCAGCCAGTGACGCTGCGTGTTCGCGGACTTCGCCATGCGTACCTCTTATTGGTAGCGGACCCGCGGGTCCAGGTAGGGGTAGGCCAGGTCGATCAGCAGGTTCACCCCCAGCACCACGGCGCCGAAGCACAGGTTCACTCCCATCACGACCGGGTAGTCGCGGTCGGTCAGCGCGGTCAGCAGCACCCGCCCCAACCCCGGCAGCACGAAGATGTTCTCCATGATCACCGAGCCGCCCACCAGGAGGGGAAGCTGCAGGCCGACCAGGGTCACCACCGGGATGAACGCGTTCTTCATCGCGTGCCGGACCACCACCAGGCGCTCGCTCAGGCCCTTGGCCCAGGCGGTGCGGACGTAGTCCTGGCGCAGCACCTCCAGCATCATGGTGCGCGTCATGCGCATGGTGCTCGCCGCCATCGCGGTACCGAGAATCAAGCTCGGCGCCAGGAACATGCCGAGGTTGCCGAGCGGGTCGTCGGTGAAGCGGATCAGCTCGATCGACGGCGACCAGCCCCACCAGATCACCGGGTAAAGCATCACCATCACCCCGAGCCAGAAGTTGGGCATGGCCAGGCCGATCACGGCGACCGTGCGGCCGGCGTAGTCGCCGGCCGTGTCCTGCCGAATCGCCGAGTAGACGCCCACCGGCAGCGCGATCAGCAGCCCGATCACGATCGCCAGGAAGCCGAGTTCCAGCGTTACCGGCAGGCGCTCGATGATCTTGCCCTCGATCGCCTCGCCGCCCCACAGCGAGTCGCCGAGCGTGCCGCGCAGCACGATGCCGCCGATCCAGCGTCCGTACTGCACGTAGGCGGGCCGGTCCAGCCCGAGCATCTGCTCCAACGCTTCCCGGTCCACGTTGACCGCGCCGATCCAGCCCGCCTTGTCCAGCATGACGTCGATCGCGTCGCCGGGCAGGAAGCGCACCGAGAGAAAGACCAGGACGCTCAGGATGAACAGCGTGGGTATGACCAGCAGCACCCGCCGGATGACGTACGCTCTCATGTGACGCCGGCAAAGCCCACCCGCCCGGATGGCGCCGAGCGGGTGGGTTACGGGGCGCTACGGCCCCATCGACTCCTTGGTCGCGTGGTCGATCCACAGGCGCGCGAAGATCGCGTAGCTGTCCACGTCGCCCAGGTTGTTTTCGCCGTTGTAGCCGACGATCCACGGCTGCGTCACCGCAACCTGCGGCATGATCGGACCCCACAGGTACAGGTGGTTCTCGACCAGGTACTGATCCGCCTCCAGGATCAACTGCCGCTCCTCCTCGACCGTCGTCGCCGCGCCCACGGCGGCGATCATCGCGTCGTACTCCGGTACGCTGTGCCCGGTGGCGTTGTTGTACGCACCCGTGGCTTGCCAGCCGATGGTGGTAACGGGAAGCGGCCGGTTCCAGCCGGTGATGAACCAGAGAATCCCTTCGTAGTCGGCATTCTGGATCATCGGGCCGAATGCCGCGCCATCCGCGACCAAGAGCTCCACGTCGACGCCAATCGCATCCCAGAACTGGATCATTATCGCGACAAAGCCCTGATCGGTCGCCGCTGGAGAAGGATGGGCGTTGAATACGGTCTTGAGCCTGACGCCGTCGGCGCCGCGCGGATATCCGGCCTCGTCGAGCAGCCGCTCCGCACCTTCCGGGTCATAACTGTAGTAGCCCCTGAGCTCGTCGGACCACTCCGCCACCGGGAACGCGTACCCCGTGTTGGCGATGCCGACCACGCCGCGAGGTGTGGGATCCGCATAGCCCTTGAAGTAGGTGGCCGCAACGGTATCCAGATCCAGGGCCATCTGCATTGCCCGGCGCACGCGAACGTCGTCGAACGGCGGCGCCTTCACGTTGAAAGCGGCGGAATTCTGGCTGCGATTCTGGTACGAAAACTGTTTGAGCTCGGGGTTGGTTCGCGTCAGACCCTCGGTCGCGGGGCCGGGTGACAGCGCATACGCGGCGGGACCACCGAGCACGTCGAGCTGGCCCGACCGCAGCGCCGCCAGGCGCGTCGATTCGTCCGGCATGATCAGGGCCCTGAACTCGTCGGCGTAAGGCAGGCGGTTGTCCGGAAATTTCTCGTCGAAGCCCCAGTAGTCCGGGTGCTTGGTATAGGTAAAGGAAACGTCTGCCACCCTCTCGGTGAACATGAACGGCCCGGTGCCTATCAGCTTGTTCCAATCCTTGGCGTCGCCGTCCTGCCTGATCACTTCCGGCGGGTACTGATTGCCGTAGATGTCGCCGACGATGTGGTACAGCGCGGCGAGCATCGGTTGCTGCAACGTGAACACGACCGTATGGCTGTCGGTTGCCGTGACCGATTCGACCGGCAGCGTGCCGAGCACGCTGATTACCGGGCTTGGTCCATCCGCGGCAAACTCGCCCAGCCCCAGGTTGCGGTTGAAGTTGAACACGACGTCGTCGGCGACCAGCTCGCGGCCGTTCACCGGTTCCTTGTCGTGCCACTTCACCCCCTTGCGGATGTTGAGCACGATCGTGGTGGCGTCGGGCTGTTCCCAGCTCTCGGCCAGCCTGCCGGTGTATTGCGGCAGATTCGGAATGGCGCCCGCGAAGGCGAATTCGTCTCTCGGCAGTCCCCAGTCACCGCCGCCCATTCGCTCCAGGACGATCTTGGTAGGGTGGATGACAGAGCGGAAGTGCCACATGTCGGCATGCTCGGTCTGCCAGCCGGGATGGAACAGGCTGGTGATGGTGCCGCCGTACTCCGGCGCGCTGATCATTTCGCCGGTGGTGGGGTCGAGCACCATTTCCTTCTCCATCGCCGCGGCCGGTGCCTCCTCGCTGACCGAGCTCGCCCACGCGCCGGTCGCGGCCAGAACCAACCCGAGCAGTGCCGCAACCGGCAGTCTGCAGTTTCGTATCATTCGGTTTCCTCCGAAACCTTGTTTCTGTTGAGAGTGCTGATTTCAGTGCCGCCCGGCGTTCACTCTCACGCTACGCCGGCAATCGCAGGTGACCAGAAATCAAGATGCGGCACCCTCGGTCCCGAGTGATCGAGCATTGCGTGGCGCCGGCGGGCGGACCGCGGGCGTGGTCGATACGGCCGCGGCGCGGGCGGCGCACGGTTGGCGCTGACGTTGGTTGGAGGCAGGGATGGCCGGAGTGGTGTCGCATCATCCGCATGCGCATGAAATCCATACCGAGAATCTCACCACGCTAGCACACGTCCGGCCCGCCGTCAAACTCGCGTTCGCGGCGCCTGCGGCGCTGTCGCGGCGATCACTGTACGGGTGTACGGGTGGACTTGCGCGCGATACCGGGATCATCTTTCCCGAGGATGAAGGTGCGGCTTCTCGACGAGACCGAACTCGGGGCATACGCCCGACGCGACTGGGAGGCGCCGGCCCGGCTGGCTCGCAGGGAGCGGGTACGCCTGCCGGTCGAGCGCAAGGTGCAACTCGCGGTCCAGCTCTATGAGGCCGTGCGGGCCACCCGGCCCGATTGGCCGGACGAGGAGACGCGCCGGTCCGACTTCGCCACCCATCGGCGAGTACGCGCGCTCCTGGACCGCGCGGCCCATGTCGGCTCTCGCTGACACGCTGCGGGTACTTGTCCGCGTGCTCGACGGCCGCCGAGTACGGTGGTTCGTGTTCGGGGCTCAGGCGGTCGCGGTGCGTGGTGCGCCGCGTGCAACCCAGGACGTCGACGTAGCGCACCGCGCTACCCGCGGCTATTGAAAGGGGACGGCTACGGTGCGCTGCTCGCGCAGGCTGCGGTGCACGGCCTCCGAGAACTCCATGTAGCGCACCCCGTCCACGAAGTTGATGTGGGTGACCTGTTCCTGGCCGCGGATGGCGCTCACGAACTCCTCCTCGGCGCGCCAGGGGCCGAACTCGGCGGCAGGGATGTCGATCGGCTGGAACGGATCGTCGCCCTCGGCGCCGCGGCGGGCGGCGTACAGCTTGTCGTCGAACAGCTTGTAGCGCAGTGTCGCCTCGCTGCCGTACACCGTCACTCCGCTCCAGCCGTGGCCCATCACCGACGAGGTCTGTAGCGTGAGTTGCGCGCCGCACGCCAGCTCGCCGAGCACCACCAGGTGATCGGGGATGGTGGTGGCGCGCAGGGTGCCGTCGTCCACCCGGCGCGCCTTGACGAAGGTGTTCGCCAGGGCGGTGATGCGGGTGGCGGGCCCGACCCACTTCAGGATGGTCTCGTACAGCATGCCCATGGTCATGATGTTCATGCCGCTCAGCGACTCGTCGTTGCGCCAGTGCAGCGGTGCGTCGCGGTCGATGAACGCGCCCCCATCGCAGATTTCGACGGCCAGCAGGTCGCCGAGGTAGCCTTCGACGATCAGCCGGCGCACGGTGCGGTCCACCGCCAGGGTGTGCGGCGCGGGGCAGATCTGGGTGACCAGGTGCGGGTTGCTGCGCGACGCGGCCAGCATCTTGCGTGCCTCGGAGGCATTCATCGCCATGCGCGCCTGCGTGAACACGTGCTTGCCGGCCGCCAGCGCGGCCAGGGTGGCCGGACAGTGCAGGTAGGGCCAGGTGCCGACGAACACGGCGTCGGTGCCGCCGGCGTTCACCAACTCGCGCCAGTCGTCGTAGATCGTTTCGATGCCGTGCTCGCGCGCGATCCTCTCCGAGGAAGCGCGGCTGCGGTTGCACACGCTCACCAGCGTCACGCCGTCGATCTTCTTGAGCCCGGGGATATGACGCAGCAGGACGATGCCGCCGGCGCCGATAATCCCGACGCGAATGGTGTCAGTGTTGGCCATGCCTCATACTACCAGGGTCGGGCGCAGTGCAATAGGGGTTGCGGCGGGTCTCGGCGGGTCTGAGACTTGGACGTTCCGGTACGCCGCACGACAGCGACTATTGGAACAGCCTTGGGTCGTAATCGAATCGCTCAACACTCGCGATACGTATGCGACCCACCGCGTGGTGCTGGTGGTTGACCAGGAGGTTTCTGTCGCCGGAGCCGGCTACCGGCACGATCACCGAGGGTACCCCAGCAGGCATGTCGATGAACGCTGCAGCCACCCGTCCCCAATCGCGCGCGTCCGGCTCTGGTCCCGGCGCCAGCGCCTCGGCAGCTCATCAAGGCTTACGTCGTCGACCGCCAACTGGTCAGGTACTTCGTAGCATACCAGCATCGTGTCATCCGGCATTTCGTCGATGTGTACGAGCCGTTCGAGCAGACAGAGAGCGGGACCGGTGGCACAGTAGGTCACCGGCCGTCCCCGCGTATTCCAGCGGCCGTCGTACCGCAACCCGTAGCCTCCATCGAAACTACGCGCATATTTGGACCCCGACAGCCGCCACAGTCTCATCAGGCGGCGGCGCCCCAGGCGATCTTGCCCAGCAGGTCTTCCACGATGCGGTTGCCGTCGGTAGTACGGATCAGGTCGATGGGACGGCGACCGTCGAACGATTTCAGATCCTTGTGCAACCATCGGGCGGCTTTGCCTTTGTTGGCAAAGGTGTTCTCGGCGAGTGCCAGTACGCGGGCGACTCGGGAGGCACGGTCGGATTCGTCAACCGTTAGTTTCCTCCCGGTCTGTTTGCGATGTGACAGGGTGGCCGGCTTGATGATGAGTTGGCTGATCTCCTCGCCGCTGACCCCTCGTAGCCGGAGCGCCTCGATCGTGCGCAGCGAAAAACCTAGCTCCACGGCCCTGGCCATGTCGAAGTCCGTCGCAACCTCGATGCCGATGGCCGCCGTGCCGCCAAGTGCGGCGGCGGCCGCTCGCGCCAAGTTGAAGTCACCGTTGTTGCCGTTTGGCCGACCGACTTCGTCCATTCGGCTGGATCGGGGTTCGTGCCTCTCACCAGTCATCCACCGCTCCTCCTCGGATGCCGAAAGCGTAGTCGGAGAATTCAGGACTATCAAGTTGGCGTCCGACGCGGCCGCGGTGGGCGCGGTGGTTCGGGTTTACCGGAATTGCAGCTCTGCGAGCGCGATGCCGCTCTCGCCGGCGACGGCGTACAGCAGGTAGGTGCGGCCTTCGTCCTCCAGGATGGCCGGGTCGCGAAGCTGGTTGACGGTCCCGTAGGCGGTGCTGCGTATGGATGGCTCCACCGGCGCGGCGGCGCCCTCCCACGCGTGTTCGGGGCGCAGGATCTCGACCGGCTCCGAATCCCGCCATGAGCGCCAGTCGCCGGCCAGGTCGATGGTGCTCAGCAGGATCCGCTCCGGCGCGTCCCCGACCTGGGTCCAGAATACGTGCAGCACCCCGTCGCGCACCAGCGGCGCGTTGTGGCGCATGTGGGGATTGAACAGCCGCGGGCCCGGCTCGAACCGGCTCACGCCGTCGGTGGCGCGGTGCAACTGTCCCGGCATGGTGATCGCGTAGGTGTCGCCTGCCCAGGTGAAGATGCGCAGGTAGGACGGCCCGACCAGCGGCTGCCTCGCGACGAAGCGGAGCCCATCGGCGGATTCCGCCACCCGCGTGGCCTGGGTGGCTGCGGCTTCGAGGCCGTGGAAATACATGCGGATCACGCGCCGCTCGAGGTCGACGATAACCTCCGGCGAGGCGATGTGCGGCGTGGTCGCCTCCTGCAACGGGTCGTGCGGCAGGCGCACGCCGCGCTTGGCGTAGCGCGCCAGCAGGTGCCGCTCCTCCTCCGGGTCCAACTCCGGAGGCCGGGTGAGAAAGTGGGAATCCTCAAGTCGCAATGCCCCGGGGCGGTGGATGCGCCACGGCCCGGTTACCGCTTCGGCGTACGCCAGCCGGATGAAGAGGCCCTTGTGGTCGGCGAAGTAGAGGTAGTAGCGCCCGAGGGCACTCCCGACCCAGTCGGGCACGCGGATGATCGACGGCCCCTGGATGTTGCGCCCGATCGACGGGTCGAGCTCGGGCGTGATGATCGGCCGGTCCAGCAATCGTGTGGCACGCACTGTACCTGCACCGGCTCCCGCCGGTCGTGGCGGCTCGTGGCTGGTCACAGGCAATTCTGACCACGTCCCGCCCGATCGTGCCAACCGCCGGGAACTGGCGGCGGACGTCCTCACGCGCCATCGCAACGAATGGCGCTTCGTAAGCCCTGATTACCCGCGACGACTGACGGCGGCAGACGGCGGCAGGTTGAAACCGGATAGCTGGCTGCTCCATGGTGACACTTGGCAAGGACTGTCGTGTGCAGCTACCCAATGCACGGAGCGTGGTCGTCGAGCCCGCGCGTGTACCGCCTGCCCGCTCCACGGAGGCGAAATATCAGCGATTAGCACTTGCTATACTCGAAAGTTTCTGCAACATCGCGCGTATTTCGATTACAATAGGACCGTGTATGAGATCAAGCGCGGCACGTATCTCGACAAGCTGGTGCGCTACGTCGACGCGCCGGTGGCCGTGGCGGTGGTGGGACTCCGGCGTGTCGGAAAGAGTGTGCTCCTGCGTCAACTCGCCCGGCTTCTGCGTGACCGGGGCAGGGTGGTGTACGTCGACATGGAGGAGTTCGCGTTCGAGTGGATTCGCGACGCTGGAGACCTCGTAGCGCACGTAGCGGAGCAGAGGGCCGTCGGTCGGACCTACGTGATTGTCGACGAGGTGCAACAGATTCGCGACTGGGAGCGCGCGGTGGCTTCGCTCCAGAATCGGAACGAGACCCACGTCGTTGTCTCCGGATCGAATTCGACGCTGTTCGCCGGAGAACTCGCAACACGGTTGGCCGGGCGCTACGTGACGCTACGCGTGCTGCCGCTGTCGCTGCGCGAGTTCGGGGAGCTCTACTCCGCGACCCAGCGGGAATCGCCGGCGCCGGCCGATCTGTTCTCGCGCTACCGTGCGCTGGGGGGCCTGCCCGGACTGCTCCATACCGATCTCTCCGCCGACCTCGTTCGGCAGATGCTGCGCGATGTCTACAGCACGATCACCCTGCGTGATGTCGTGCAGCGGCAGTCGATCCGCGATCTGGACATGTTCGAATCGATCGTTCGTCTGGCCATGGACAACGTCGGCAATCTCACCTCCGGCAAGAGGATCTCGGACTACATGCGCTCGCAACAGCGGCGTGGAACCGCGGATACCGTGCTGAATTACCTCTCCTATCTGTGCGACGCGTTCGTGCTGGACAGGGTCGACCGGTTCGACGTGCGCGGCAAGCGCCATCTGCAAGTCGGCAGCAAGTACTACCTGGGCGATCTCGGGCTGCGCCGGGGACTTCTGGGCACCCAGGAGCGGTGGATTGCCGGCGACCTGGAGAACCTGGTGTTCCACGAATTGCTGCGCCGCGACTATCAAGTAGCGGTGGGCACCGTCGGCAGCAGGGAGATTGACTTCGTCGCGGAGGGGGCGAACGGGCGCGTGTACGTGCAGGTGAGCTACCTGATCGGGGCCCCGGAGACGCTGGAGCGGGAGAAATCGTCTCTCCTGCGCACCGGCGACGCCCACGCCAAGGTGATTCTTTCCATGGACCCGATAGCGCCGGGACCGCTCGACGGCATCAGGCACGTCAACCTGATCGACTTTCTGTCCGGGGCCGCGCTGCCCACCGACTAGATCCGGCAGATGGTTCGGCAGCGCCTTGACGACCGCTTGTCCGCGTTCTTATGTTCCGCCGCTCGACCATGGCATTCGAATCACGAGTCTACGCGCTGCGCATCGAGCAGCACCCCAACGCCGACCGCCTGGAACTGGCCGCGATCGGCGGGTTCCGTTGCGTCGTCGGCAAGGACAGCTTCACCGACGGCGACCTGGCCGCCTACATCCCGGAGGGCGCGGTGTGTCCCGACTGGCTGATCGCCGAGCTGGGGCTGGAAGGCAAACTGGCCGGCAGCCGGAAGAACCGCGTCAAGGCGGTGCAACTTCGCGGCTCGCTGTCGCAGGGGCTGGTCTACCCGGTCCGCGACGGGATGATCCGCGGGCGGCAGGTAGCCGAGGGCGATGACGTCACCGAGCTGCTGGAACTGGTCAAGTACGAGCCGCCGATCCCGATCTCCATGCAGGGCGAGGTGGTTGCCGCGCACGGCGCCACCGTCAAGTACGACATCGAGGACTTCAAGAAGTATCCCGACGAGTTCCGCGACGGCGAGCCGGTGGCGATCACCGAGAAGCTGCACGGCACCTGGTGCTGCCTCGGCTGGCACCCCGAGCACGGCCCGATCGTCACCTCCAAGGGGATGTCGGACAAGGGCCTGACGCTGCTGCTGAACGAGGCCAACGAGGGCAACCTGTACGTGCGCACGTGGCGTGCGCACCAGGAGGCATTCGAGGCGGCGCGCGCCCGCCTCGCCGGCGACGGTGCGCCCTGCTACGTCCTCGGCGAAGTGTACGGCCGCGGCGTGCAGGACCTGCACTACGGCAAGTCCAACCCCGACTTCGCGGTGTTCGATGCCTACGTGGGGGAGCCGGGACAGGGCCGCTACCTGACCCCGGACGAGATGGCCGAGTCGCTGAGCGACCTGTTTCCGCTGGTGCCGGTGCTTTACCGGGGGTCGTTCAGCCTGGTGAAACTGCAGGAGCTGACCGACGGCGCCACGACGCTCGGCGGCGCGCACGTGCGCGAGGGCGTGGTGGTGCGGCCGGCCGCCGAGCGCGTTTCGCACGAGTTCGGCCGAGTGATCCTGAAGAGCGTCTCCGGCAAGTACCTGACGCGCCGCGGCGGCACGGAGTTCAACTGAACCGCCCGTGACTGCAAGAAGCCGCGCTTGGACTCACCGCGAGCCGTACCAAACCGACGTGGTGATGACCAAGCCGCCGAGGACCTCATACGCCGAGGCATTGCGGAACCTCCGTTGGCGCCATGTAGCGTCGACGAGTTGCACGCCATGCCGAGTCCTCGCCTGCCGGAAGGGGTCAGTGCCAGCCGCCTGATCGCCGCGGAACGCGCGGATGAGCGGTGACGTACGAGGAGAACGGGCGGTAGGTGACCGCCGGGCCCGCCTTGGCCGGGTCAGGCCGGGGGCGGCTGGGCGAATCCGCGCGTGTGGTCGGTGCCCGGGGTGCGGGCGGCGGTCAGGCGGTTGCCGATCCGGAAGCGGTCGCCGAGCGGGTTGGGGCAGTCCTCGACGGCATCGACGATCACCGGGCCGAGCGCGCCGCCGAACTTGAAGCCGTGGCCGCTGCCGCCGCCGGCCACGAAGATCCGCTCCGAGCCCGGTACGCGGTCCACCAGGAAGTGGTCGTCCGGCGTGTTGGTATACAGGCAGGAGCGTCCTTCGACCACCGTTCCGGCGGCCAGGGCTGGAAGCCGCCGGCGTACGAAATCGAGGGCGTCGCGGGCGAACTCCTCGGTGCCGGAGCGTTCGACGTCCGGGTCCACCGTTTCGCCGAGCCGGTCGCGGGCGACCTTTGCATAGCCACCGCGCAGGAGCGGAAACCCGTACCATCCCTCGCCGCCCTCGTCGATCATCCACACGGGCAGTCGGTCGCCGCTGAATGCGTGCCGGTCCGGCGGCTCGATCAACAGCATCTGTTGCCGGGTGATCCTTACCTTCGCACCGACGGCGGGCAGGAGCCGGCCCACCCACGGCCCCGCCGCCACCACGACGCGGTCGAACCGCTCGCGTCCATCCCGGAACCTCACCTCGACACCCGACGCCTGCTCCTCGACGCTGGTGACCGGTGTTGAAGTGTAGACCCGGCATCCGCCGTCGCGGGCGATGCCGGCCATGACGGCGATGGCGCGGGCGCTCTCCAGGTAGCCGGCCCACGGATCGAACACGCACGTCTCGCCGGCGGCGAAGCGGAACTGCGGAAATCGCTGTCCGGCCTCGTCCGCCGACAGCACCGCGATCTCGGCGCCGCGGTCGAGCAGGAAGTCGGCGCTGGCCCGCATCGGGCTGCCGGCTCTGAAGTCGGCGACTGCCCGAAGGCTCCCGACCTGGTGGTAGAAACACTCTCCCGACCGATCCTCCCAGGCCCGCCACTGCACGGCGGCCCGTTCCGCCAGCTCGACGTAGGTGTCGTTGTCGCTGGCGTACCACATGCGGCGTATCCCCTTCGCCACGTCGGTGGAGCTGGCCGCCGGGTGAGGGATTTCCCCCCGCTCGAAGACTGTTACCTCGTGTCCGCGGGTGCGCGCCTCAATGGCCGCCGCCAGACCGAACACCCCCGCCCCGACCACCCCGATCCGCATGCGCGCAGCTCAGACCAGCTAACTCTCACGCTCGAGAAGCTCGGCTCTGATGCGCTCGTGCGGGATGACTCGCTGGGCTTCGACGTCGGCGATCCCTTGCTCGATCTTCTGCTTCACGTAGAGCTCGTACATCAGATCGTCCCAGCTCGCGTCGTCGCGAAGCCGTTCGATCACGTCGCGGGCTGCTTCCTTGACGGAGGACATAGTCTCATTCTCTACGCTGCCAGGAACGTGTCAACCGTGCCGCGGCGCTCCACTGAGCGGTACGCATCGACTCCGTTACACCGTGGGGGCGGCGCCGCCGTCGACGTTGATGGCGGAGCCGGTTACGAAGGCGGCGCGCGCCGAGGCCAGGAACACGATCACGTCGCCGGCCTCCTCGGCGGGCGCGATGCGACCGAGCGGGATGCGCTTGCCACCGTCCTGGTAGAACTGCTCCAACGTGTAGGACGGGTCGTCCGCGTGCGCGCTCTGCCAGCGGCGGTCGTTCTGCCGGCTCCTGATATTGCTCACGCACACCGTGTTCACCCGGATGCCGGCGCCGGCGTACTCGTTGGCCAGCGCCTTGGTGAGGGCGATGCCGGCCGCGCGCGACAGCGAGGTGGGCACCGAGCCACCGGGCGCCGCCTTGCCGGCGGGGGTGGTGATGTTGATCACCACGCCGCCGTGCTCCTTGAGCGCCGGCAGTACGGCGCGGGTGCAATGCACGGCCCCGTACAGCTTGAGCTGCAGGTCTTCGCCAAGCAGGTCGTCGTCCATCTCCTCGAACGCATAGGCGTTGCCGGTGCCGGCGTTGTTGACCAGGATGTCGATGCGCCCGAAGTGACTGCGCACGCGCTCCGCCATCGCCCGGACCTGCGCCATGTCGCCGACGTCGGCGGCCACCGGCAGCACTTCCGTGCCGGTCGCGGCCGAGATCTCGCGTGCCGCGGTGTCCAGGTCCGCCTGGTTGCGCGCCACGATCGCCACCCGGGCGCCCTCGCGCGCGAACCGCTCCGCCGCCGCGCGTCCGATTCCGAAACTGCCACCGGTCACGATGGCAACCATGTTTTGCAAACCAAGGTCCATGCGACATAATAGCGAGTATCAGCCATGCAGGAAGCACGTCCTGTTTCCATCAAGGAACCAAGTCCCCTTGCCAACCGGGAACCACGCCCGCTTACCACCGATGAGTTCCGCTTCTTTCGCTACAACGGATTCCTCAAGCTGCCGTGGCGCCTGCCCGCCGAGTTGGTGGAGGCGATCAAGGAGCAGGCCGCGGACGCCATCGAGCAGGCGGTGGAGCCGCTGGTTCGCGACTATCGCGGCGACGTGATGCGCCTGTCGGCGATTTGGGAACGCGGCGGGGCGATCCGGCGCGCGCTCGGCGGCCCGGAAGTGGCGCCGGCGCTGCAGTCGCTGCTCGGCCCCGACGTGGAGTACCTGCTCAATCGTCACAACCACCTCACCCTGCGGCGCCAGGACGACCGCACGGCGATGTCGATCGAGCTGCACCGGGACGTGGGCAACTGGTCGCGCACCATCTGCACGATCCTGTTCTACCTGGAGGACACCAACCTCGAGAACGGCTGCACGCAGGTCATTCCCGGCAGCCACCTGCTGCCCGATTTCGCACCGGGGCTGAGGGCGGAGAACGACCCGTGGTGGATCGCTTCCGGCCTCCTGGAGCAGCGCATCTCGGTTCCGATGCCGGCCGGCGGCATGCTGGCGATCGACAGCATGCTCGCGCACGCCGCCGGCCGCAACCGCACCGACGGCACCCGCATGACGCTCACCGCCGGCTACCACGTGGTCGATCACCACGCCGGTGCGTGGGATCCCAAGCGTGTGGTGGTGTGCGGCGAACGTACATACCGCGGCAACGACATGCGGCGCCGGCGGCGCGCCGAGCCGGAACGCGCCGCACCGTGAGCCACCGGCACCGGCAGCCCGTGGCGGAACGCGGGCTGCCTGCGAGCGGCGCTGCTCAGGGAGCGTGCCGCGGCGCGGCCGCCTTCCTGGCGCGGTGCATCTCTGCGATCAGTTCGTCGGTGGGCGGATAGTACGTGCCGGGCACGACCCGTTCGGCGCGGATCTTTTCCTTGACGTAGTTCTCGGCGTCTTCGTGCTCCAGCGCCCACTCCAGGGCGGCCTCGGCCATCCATGACGGCACCACCAGCACGCCGTCGTTGTCGCCCACCATCACGTCGCCGGGGCGCACCAGGGCGCCGCCGCACTGGATCTGGATGTTCACCTCGGCGGGCGTCGCGTCCACGCCGCCGTGGAAGCTGCGGTGCTTGGCGTAGATGGTGAGCCCGTAGTTCTCTTCGGTCATCACGTCCAGGTCGCGGATGGCGCCGTCGATCACCGCGCCGTCGGCGTTGTTCATGGCCAGTTGCAGCAGCTTGACGTCGCCGGCGAGCACGTCGCGGCTGGAGCCCATGATGTCCGCCACCAGCACGTCGCCGGGGCCGCACTTGCCCATCGCGACGTACTCGGGATCGTCGACGCCGCCCGGCTTCTCGGCCATCAGGTCGGCGCGCCGCGGCAGGAAGCGCAGCGTCACCGCGCGCGCGGCGAAGCGCTGCTTGCCGGGCGTCAGGTTGCGCAGTCCCTCGCACACGTTGAGCGGGCACCCGAAGTTGCACACCGCGCCATACACGGTAGCGCCCGGGATCGACTTCAGGCCGTCGAGGACATCCTGCGGCACGTGTTTCGGTTTCATGTCGAATGTCGGCATGGGCGCATGGTACCGGCGTTTGACAGTGGTTCGCCAGCGGCGATAGGGTGGCGGAAATTCCACGTGCACTTGCCGACCAGGGAGGGTCTATCGCATGGCTGACACGGCACCTGCGTTTCCACGTGACAAGCGCGGCGAATGGGTACCCGAGGAACTGCCAAAGCCGGGGCCGGCGTTCTCGCGTCCGTGGCAAATCAAGCGGGCCATCAACGTCATATTCGGGTTCGAGGGCGTACTCGGCTGGCAGTCGCTGGTCTACATCGGCCTGACGGTGGTGAGCTGGTTGTTCCTGACCCCGGACGTGGCGCGCATGCGCACCCTCGGGATCGGCTGGATCGCGGAACTCTACCTGCGCAACGCGGCGCTGCTGCTGCTGATCGCCGGGACGCTGCACTTGCGGCTGTACGTGCTCAAGGCGCAGGGCGACCGCTACAAGTTCAACGCCCGCTTCCCGCAAGCCGGCAACAGCAAGTTCCTGTTCGGGAGCCAGACCTGGGACAACGTGTTCTGGTGCTTCGTCAGCGGAGTGACCATCTGGACCGCGTTCGAGGCGCTCAGCCTGTGGGCGTACGCCAACGGCATCCTGCCGTGGGTGGAGTTCCGCACCAACCCGGTGTACTGTCTGCTGCTGTTCCCGTTCATCAACCTGTTCCGGCAGGTACACTTCTACTGGACCCATCGGCTCACCCACTGGAAGCCGTACTACCGGGCGGCTCACTACGTGCATCACAAGAACGTCAGTCCCGGCCCGTGGTCGGGATTCTCGATGCATCCGCTGGAGCACCTGATCTACTTGTCCGGCTTCCTGCTGCACTGGATCCTGCCGTCGCACCCGATCCACATGGTGTATCACCTGCTGCACGCCGGGCTGACGCCCGCCAACGGCCACAGCGGCTTCCACCGCGTCGAGGTAAGGGACAAGCCGAGCGTGAAGAGCGGCGACTACTTCCACTACCTGCACCACCGCTACTTCGACTGCAACTACGGCAACGAAGGTGTGCCGCTGGACAAGTGGTTCGGCAGCTTCCACGACGGCTCGCCGGAGGCGCACGAGGCGATGCGTGGCCGCCACCGCCGCATCAAGCTCGGCCGCAAGTACGTTCCTCAGTCGGGGGCGGCGGCAACCCCCGACTTGCGTTAGATCAGCGCCAACGGCCGCGAGACATCATTTCCCGGCGCGCGAGTGGTCGCCGCCGGGCCAACAGGAGCAACACGACATGGAGCGAACTCTGTACCGCGGCGGTGAAAGCGCCGCCGCACGCATGGAAGAGCAGTGGGGGGCGCTGCGCTGGCTGGCCAGCGGCGCCATCGGCAACGCGGCGGGGCTGACCCTGGGCCACGTATCGATCAAGGCGCGCACTTCCAACCCGCGCCACTGCCACCGAACCTGCGAGGAGGTGCTGTACCTGCTGCGCGGCACCATCACCCACACCCTCGGCGACGAGTCGTTCACGATGCAGGCGGGCGACACCATCTCGATTCCCGCCGGGGTGTTCCACAACGGCATCAACGACGGTGACGAGGACGCCGAGATGATTGTGGCCTATGACACCGCCACCCGCGACTTCGTCCTGGAGTAGGAGCGCCGGCGCCGTTATCGGGGTGCGAGCGGCGCCGACTTGAACGACTTGACCTGGCCGGTGATGGCGCGCTCGGTAGGCAGCCGTTCGATGGAGGAGGCGCCGAAGAAGCCGTCGATGCCGGGCATGCGCGCGAGCGCCTCGGAAACGTTCTCCGGTTCGTCGAACGGCCCGCCGTGGCAGATCACCAGGAGGTCTTCGCGCACCGCGCGGCCGGCGGCGGCGATCGCCAGCACGCGCTCGATCGCCTCGTCCAGGGTGAAGGCCACCGCCGCCCCGATGCTGCCGGAGGTGGTCAGGCCGACGTGCGCGACGAGTTGGTCGGCGCCGGCTTCGGCCATCGCCTTGGCCTGCTGCTCGTCGAACACGTAGGGCGAGGTGAACAGGTCGATCTCGCTCGCCAGCCGGATTGCCTCGATCTCCTTGTCGTAACCCATGCCGGTCGCCTCCAGGTTGAGGCGGAACTCGCCGTCGATCAGCCCCACGGTGGGGAAGTTCTGCACCCCCGAGAAGCCGATCTCCTTGAGCTGGCGCAGGAACACCGGCATCAGCCGGAACGGGTCGGTGCCGCACACCCCGGCCAGCACCGGCGTGTCCTTTACCACCGGCAGCACCTCCGAGGCCATGTCGACCACGATGCCATTGGCGTCGCCGTACGGCATCATCCCGGCCAGCGAGCCGCGCCCGGCCATGCGGTAGCGGCCCGAGTTGTAGATGATGATCAGGTCCGCGCCGCCCGCCTCGGCCAGCTTGGCGGAGATGCCGGTTCCGGCGCCGCATCCCACCACCGGCGTACCGGACGCCGACTGTGCCCGCAAACGGCGTACGATCTCCTGCCGTGGAATACCGCTCATGCCAACATCTCCGGCACCGCCGTAAGGGTCGCCGACTGCGCGTGCAGACGGCGTACGATCTCCTGCCGCGGGATACCGGTCATTTCAACATCTCCAGCAGCAGGTTGGCCGCCCGCCCGGAGAACTCCGGGTCGTTGATGTTGTGGTCATCCTCGATGTAGGGGATGCCCTCGCGCAGGTTGCCGAGGATCGCCTCGAAGCAGGCGGCGTCCGCCTCCGGGTCCCAGAATCGCTCGCCCTCGCTGTCCAGCATCGACACGCCGCGCTTCGGTATCAGCACCTTGACCGGCGCGGTGGCCTCGTTGACGGCGGCGGCGATCATCTCGCCGATGCGGCGGTTCTCGTCCACGTTGGTGCGCAGCAGGGTGACGTCCGGGTTCCACTCGTAGAGCTGGCGGCCGCGGTAGTGCTCGGGAACGGTGTCCGGGCCGCCGAAGTTGGCCATGTCCACGCAGCCGGGCACCACCACCGCCGGGATGCCGGCGCGGGACGCGGCCAGACAGCGCTCCGGACCGGCGTCGAACACGCCGCCGCACACCGTGTCGGCCAGCTCGGTGGTGGTGATGTCCAGGCTGCCGGCGATGTAGCCGTCGCTGATCAGGCCCTCCATGGTGCGGCCCCCGCTGCCGGTGGCGTGGAACACCAGCACCTCGTAGCCGGCGGCTTCCAGGATGCCCTGCGCATGGCCGACCGCGGTGGTGGTGTTGCCGAACATCGACGCCGTCAGCAGCGGCCGTTCGTCGCCGGTGGCGGTGGCCGCGGCGCCGCGGCCCCGTACCATGCCGGCGATGGCGCCGGCCGCGTTGGCGTAGATGGCGCGGCTGATCCGGTTCATGCCGGCCACGTCCACGATGGAGGGCATGAAGGTAATGTCCTTGGTGCCGGCGAACGCGCTCACGTCGCCGCCGCCCACCGTGGACACCATCACCTTCGGCACACCCACCGGCAACTCGCGCATGGCGGTGGTGGCCAGCGAGGTGCCGCCGCTGCCGCCCATGCCGATGATGCCGTGCAGGCGGCCCTCGCCGTGCAGGCGGCTCACCACCGCGGCCAGCCCGCGCGCCATGGTGGCCATCGCCTCGTCCTTGTGCCCGCCCGACGCCAGGTGCGCCAGGTCGCCGCCCGCGGCCGCGCACACTTCCGCGCGGGTCACGTCGGGCGCGAAGGCGGGCTCGTCCATCACCCCGAAGTCCACCACCAGCGTGTCCGCCCCGGCTCCCTCGATCAGTTGCTTCACGAACGCGAAGTCCGCCCCCTTGGTGTCCAGCGCCCCGACCAGCACTACCGTATTCGCCATCTGTTCCTCCCGTCCCTACCCAACCCCAAATCGCCGAATCCGGCAAGTACCCCGAACCTCGCTACGGCGGCCCGCGGCCCATCAGGGTGAGGATGCGAGCGACGTAGCCCTGGGTTTCTTCGGGAGCGTGGCCGGTCACATGGGCCCACAGGGCGCAGTCGGCGCGGCACGCTTCCTGGGCGCGCAGGATGCGGCTGCGCCCGCCGTTGTAGCTGGCGAAGGTGAACGCCAGCCGCTCGCGCGGCATCGGAATGTCGTGCCAGCGTTCGTACAGGTCGCGGTCATAGAAGATACCCGCGGCGATGTTGGCCCCGGGATCGTCGTTGTCCAGCACCGGCAAGTCCGACTTCTCGGCGATCTCGCGCAGGGTGGCCGGCATGATCTGCATGATCCCCTTGGCGCCGACCCAGCTCTCCGCATCCTCCCGCAGGCCCGACTCGGCGATGCCCTGCGCCTTGAACCAGCGCCAGTCGAAGCCGGGACCGAAGAACCGCTTCGAGTACTTCCGGAACAGCGGATCGTAGCGGTCCGTCCACATGCGGTGCTCTACCGGTGGGCGCCCGCGCACATCCGTCCCGGCGTGCGGGGCCGACGAAATCGAGCCGGTTGCGGAGCCTCCCGCCCCGGCGTTCGCCGCGGCATCGCCGCCGTCCGCCGCACCCGACCCCGGGGACCCGGCTGCGCAACCGGCCAGCAGCGCCGCCGCGGACAGGGAGACCGCCAGGCTCAGGAGGGCAAGTCGCGCACCCGGCGCGGCCCGCCCGCGCGGCGAGGCGCCGGCCGGGCCGCAGCCGACGGCCGCGTGATCGCGGACCCCTGCTCGCGCGGTCAATTCAGGCCCATGCCGACCACCAGCCCGATGGCGATGCCGATGCCGACGAACATGCCGCCCACCATGGTGCCGATGGCACGATTGCCGGCCGCCAGCTCCTTCGCGGTGTCGAACGGGGTCAGGTGGTCGATCACCTTGTAGCCAACGAACATGAACGCGATCGCCGCGCCCCCGCCGAGCAGGGCGTAGAGCAGATTCAACAGTACGATGGTCACTTCGCTTCTCCTCCGAGACATCCGACACATCATACCGCAGTGCAAACCGGCCAAGTGACATGATTCGACAGAACACGATTCGACAGGAAACACGATTTGACAGGAACACGCTGCCCGAACATGCTGTTTCCTTGCTGCAGGGAGTGACAGGGACGCGCCCGGAGACGTTGGCGGCACGCCTGGAGGCGATCGGCTATCGAGTGCTGCGGCAGCAGGCGATCGACGAGCCGCTGCTTTATTACGACACCCAGGAGGGAACGGTGTTCGCGCGCGGCGCGCGGCTGTTCCGGAACCTGCCAGCCGCGGCGTCTCGTGAACTGCCGCCGGCGCGGTCGCCGTGGCGGTTCTTCGACCGCCGCCAGGCTTCGGCAAGCTGCGCCTCGCTGGCGGGCCTGCGCCGCGATGCGCCCTGGCTTCCCGACGAGGCCGAGTTGCATCCGATACTGCGAGCGGTACGTAGCGCTGTCCTGCTGCGGCTGCGCGGGTTGGCGACTCGTGACCTGACCGTGGTGGTGGAGCGGTGGAGCTTTGCCGGCACGGCGCCGCCTGCCGACGGCCAAACCCCCGGGCTGCTGGTGCGCGCGGCACTTGAGCGACCGGGCGCGGCCGCCACGAGCAGCACCTCGCCAGCCGCGCAGATGCCCACCGTCTGGTACGTGGCGCCGGACGACGGCCCGCGCCACGACCGCGCCTACCTGGAGATGTTGCTGAGCGAGCATGCCCGCGCGGTCGGGTTGCCGCGTGGCCGCCCGGCAGGCAGTTGGGATCCGCTTGCCACCGGCCTGGAGCTGATCGGCCGCCTGCCGCCCGGCCTGGCCGCGCCGCGCAGCCTGGTCGTGCGCCGCGCCGACTCTCTGACGGCGGTGCTCGGTAAGACGATTCGGTTGCAGGGGCTGCGCCTGGCGAGCTGCGTCGACGGCATCCTTTGCGACCACCATTCCGAATACGTACACGATGCCCGGGTAGCGGTGCGACGGGCGCGCTTCGCGCTCCTCGTGGCGGCGGCAGGTGGCGACCCGGCGGCGCGCGAACTGAGCGGCCGCCTGCGCTGCGTCGCCCGGCTGCTGGGGCCGGTGCGCGACCTCGATGTGCTGCTGGCCCGTCTCCCGAAACTGGCAGCGGCGGCCCGGCCGGACGCGGATCCGGATGGAACCGCCGGCAGCGCCGCCGAACAGCGCTTGGCCGACGAGTTGTGGGCGCGCCGCGAGGAGCGACGCGGCACCGCTGCCGAGATGCTGCACGATGCTGACACCGGCTGCCTCCTGGAGCAGACCTCTGGTTGGCGGGCGGACGGCATTGCCGATCAGCCGGCCGAGGGCAGCGCGCGTGACGCGTTGCGCGCCGCCCTGGAGCGGGTGGACAAAGCGGGAACCGCGGTTGCCACCTCCGAGTCCGTGCCGGTTGGCAACCTGCACCGGCTGCGGCTGCGCTTGAAGCGGCTGCGCTACACGGCGGAGCTGTTCTCGGGAGCCCTGAAAAGAAGGCGCGACAATCGCGCCCTGGGCGCTGTCGTTGCCGAGTGCGCCGCCGCACAGACGTTGCTCGGCGACCTCAACGATGACGCAGTTGCCGAGACGGAGATTTCCGCCGTGACCGATGTGATGCGAGAACGGAACAACGGAGATGATCGTGTAGCGGCAGATCTCGCCCTTCGGGTTGTCGCTGTACTCCAGCAGCGCCAGGACCGGGCAGCCTGCAACTTCGCGCGAGGATGGCGGCGGCAGCGAAACCGGCTGCGGAAGGCGTTGAAGGAGCTGTTGGGGTGACGGTCATTGCGGTGGCCGGCGTGAAGGGCGGCGTCGGCAAGACCGCCGCGGCGGTGAACCTGGCGGTACTGGCCGCGCGTGACGACGCACCGGCACTGCTCTGGGACCTGGATCCGCAGGGCGCCGCCGGGTTCTGTCTGGCCCCGGAGGCGACGCTGAAGCGCAAGCCGGCGCGGTTGCTGTCCGGGCGTGGCGGGCTGCGTGCGGAGGCGGCGGCCACTCCGTACCCGGGCCTGGACCTGGTGCCGTCGCGCCTGGGCATGCGCCACCTGGAGCGGTTGCTGGGGCCGGTCAGCCGCAAGCGCGCCGGAATCCGTCGAGCGTTGCGCGGGGTGAGGCGCTCGTACCGGTGGGTGGTGCTCGATTGCTCGCCGGGGGCGGGCCGGTTGATGGAACACGTGCTGCACGCCGCCGACCTGGTACTGGCGCCGGTGGTGCCGTCGCCGCTGGCAGTCCGTGGTTACGAGGAATTGCTGGTGCTGGCAGCCAAGACCGGCGCCCGCCGCGAGCGGATCGTCCCGTTCTTCTCGATGGTGGAGGACCGCAAGCGGCTGCACCGGCAGGCGATGGCGGATCTGCGGCGGCGTGACGCGGGTTTCCTGAACACGGCGGTACCGTACCGCGCCGACATTGAGCGCATGGGCGAGACGCGCAAGCCGATCGTTGCCCACCGCCCTTCGTCGCAGGGCACGGCGGCTTACCAGGCGCTGTGGCAGGAGTGCCGCCGGCTGTTGGCAACGGTATAGGGGTTCCGGCAGCCGCCGCGATCTGCGCTATGCTGAACGCGAAGCGGTCAGCATCATGTTGAACGCGAAGCGGTCAGCATCATGTTGAGCGCAAAAGGGTCCGCATCACGTTGATCTGCGTGGTTCCACGCGAGGCATCGAATTCGTGGCGAGACTCGACGAGACTCATTGAGACCAAGGAGGCCACGATGCCAGGTTTGTTCGACCTTCCCTTCGACCAGTTGCGGGACTACCGGGGTACCAACCCCCGGCCCGCCGACTTCGACGCCTACTGGGAGCGGGCGCACCGGGAGCTGCAGGCGGTGAACGCGGCGGTGGAACTGGTGCCGGCGCAGTTCCAGGCGCCGTTCGCGCGCTGCGAGCACCTCTACTTCACCGGCGCCGGAGGAGCGCGCGTGCACGCCAAGCTGCTGCGCCGCGTCGGGGCCGCGGAACCCGGTCCTGCGGTGCTGATGTTTCACGGCTACCGAGGCCAGTCGCCGGAGTGGTCGGAGATGCTCGGCTACGTCGCTGCCGGCTTCACGGTGGCGGCGTTGGACTGCCGCGGCCAGGGCGGCCGCTCCGAGGACGCCGGCGGCGTGCGCGGCAACACGCTGTACGGCCACATCATCCGCGGGCTCGCGGACGGCCCGGACCAGCTCCTGTACCGGCACATCTTTCTCGACACGGCACAGCTCGCCGGCATCGTCCTGGACCTCGACGAAGTGGACGCCGGGCGCGTGGGGGCGACCGGCGCCTCGCAGGGCGGCGGCCTGACCCTGGCCTGCGCCGCCCTCGAGCCGCGCATCCGGCGCGCCGCTCCCGTGTACCCATTCCTGTGCGACTACCAGCGGGTGTGGGAGATGGACCAGGCCGAGCGCGCCTACCGCGAGCTGCGCGACTTCTTCCGCATGTTCGATCCCACGCACGAGCGGCAGGCGCACTACTTCGAGCGTCTCGGCTACATCGACGCGCAGCACCTCGCGGCGCGCATCGAAGGGCGGGTGCTGATGGGGGTGGGGCTGATGGACCAGGTGTGCCCGCCCTCCACGCAGTTCGCCGCCTACAACAAGATTACGGCTCCCAAGGAGATGGTGGTCTTCCCCGACTTCGAGCACGAGGCGCTGCCGGGGCTGCGCGACCGCATCTTCCAGTTCATGCTCGGGCTGTAGCAGCCCGCGGTGAAACCCCGGCTCCATCGAGTGCCGCGCGCCGCCGGCTTCCCGCACGGGTTGCCGCGGCGCCCGCACCGCTTCAGCCGGCGTTCGCGCGGCGCCTCGGAGTGTACGCCAGCAACAGGCCGATCTGGCGGTAGCCGACCAGCGGGTAGAGCTTGGCACCGGTGTGGCTGGAAGTCAGCACCGCCATGCTGGCGCCGTGCGCACGGTCGTCGCGCAGCATGCGGCACAGCATGGCGCGGGCGATGCCGCGGCGCCGGTATTGTTCCACCACGAACAGGTTCTGACACCAGGTGGCGCCGTTCACGGTGATGCTGCCCACCCAGCCCACCACAGTGTCGTCGATGAACGCCACGTACTGGCGCTGCCGAGCGCCCGGATGCAGGTCGTCGGGGCGGATCTGCCGGTTGCTGGTGGCCCGGTGCAGGCGCTCGGCCATCTCCGCCGTCAGTACGCGCTCAATCACCGCCGGCTCCGGCACGCGCGGAATGCGGTGCAGCGGGTGCGCCATCAGCGGCTCGGTGGTGTTGAGCCGGTAGTCGAGCGTCTTGAAGCCGTCGCGCAACGGCTGGTCCGAGGTACCGGCAGGATGGATGGCGCAGATCACGTAGCGGCCGCGGGTGCCGGCGCGCGCGGCGGCGTCCACCGCGGCCGCGGGCAGGTTGCAGCTCACCCACTCCTCGCTGCGATAGTTGCCGCGGCGCCGCGGGGCGTCGCGCAGTAGCCACAGCGGCGGCGCATCAGGGTAGCCGGGCACGCCGACCTTCGTTGCTTCGTAGGGGTGGGTGCGGCTGCGGACGTAGGAGAATCCGCGCGCGAACACCTCCATGGCTCGTTCCAGTTCCGCGGCGGCGGATGCCGGCATGTTGTTACTTCCCGTTCCGCCCGACGATCTGCATGGGCATGCCGTTGTGCGGCCTCAGCCCCACCCACGGCGCCGGCCGCGGCGGCTCGCCGGCGGTCAACTCGAGCCGATAGTCTTGCGAGATGCGCGCGATGGCCAGGATCGACTCCGCGGTGGCAAAGCCCTGCCCGATACAGGTGCGCGGACCGGCGCTGAACGGCAGGTAGCTGTAGCGCCGCGGCTCGGGGCCGTCGAGCCAGCGCTGCGGGCGGAACCGCTCCGCGTCGGCGAAGAATCGCCCGTCGCGGTGCGTCACCCACGGGCAGATCAGGATCACCGTGCCCGGCGCCACCGTGTATCCGCCGAGGGTGAACTCCTCGTACGCCATGCGCGGAATGACCGGCACCGGCGGATACAAGCGCAGCGCCTCCTTGAACACGGCGTCACACCAGGCCAGCGCCGCCATGTCGTCCTTCGTCGGCGCGCGTCCGGCGACGGTCGCATCCACCTCCGCAATGAGCCGCTCCGTGGCCGACGGGTGCTGGGCGAGCAGGTACCAGGTCCAGGTCAGGGCTACCGCCG
This sequence comes from Spirochaetaceae bacterium, assembly GCA_028821475.1. GTDB lineage: Bacteria > Spirochaetota > Spirochaetia > SZUA-6 > Bin103 > Bin103. Next base: position 11,063 of record JAPPGB010000172.1, on the reverse strand, counting down.
TGGTCTCGTGGCCGGCGATCAGCAGCGCCACCAACTGGTACTGCCACTCGGGACTGCGCAGCAGGTCCGGCTCGGCATCGCCGGCGCGGCGCAGCACCTCGATCAGGTCGCCGGCGCCGTCATGCACTTCCGGATGCTCGCGGATCACCCTTTCGATCAGTTCCCGTCCCTCCCGCACCGCCTTGCGCAGCTTGACGTTCTCCTTCGTCGGCACGATCGGCGGCGCCTGGAAGGGGTGGGTGGCGCGGTGGGTGATGTCGCGCACGATCGTCTCGCAGGTATCCAGAATCGCGTCGCGGCGATCCGGGTAGTCGGCCCCGTACAGGGAGTTGAGCACGATGTCGAGCGACAGCCGGCTCATCTCGCGGTGTACTTCGAGGACTTCCCCCTGCCGCCAGGTGGAGATGTGCCGCTCGGCCATGCGCACCATGGTGGGGCCGTAGCGGGCGAGGGCGCTGCCCTTCAGCAGCGGGTTGAACCGGTGCCGCTCGCGGACCCAGAAGTCCTCGTCGCCGGGAAAGTTGATCACCCGGTACACGTCCTCGCCACCGGCCAGCAGATGGTCGAGCCGGGTGGGGGGCTTCGACTTGCTGCGCGTGAACCGGCGCGCGTTGGTGGCCAGCACGCTCTCCAGCAGCGCCGGGTGGTTGATGAACAGCATCTCCTGGCGGCCCGCGGTGAGCCGTACGATGTCACCGTGCTCGCGCGCCGCTCGGGTCAGGAAACCCAGCGGGTCGCGGCGAAAGTGCAGTGCGTTGCCCACCAGCGGGACGCCGCGCGGTCCCGGCGGCTCTTGGTTGCTCAGGAGCTCCCTCCACGAGAGTTGGTATGCTCAATGCTGGCCACCTACTCGCCCCTCGGTCAACCTCCTGATGTACTACCTGGTGGACACCTCACCGCAGAACGGCTGCCTGCGGGTCATCCCGGACTCGCACCGGCGCCGCTTTCCGCAGCACGAGTACGAGGGGCACGGCACCGACATCCGCTACGAGAATCCCGACACGTCGGTCAAGTACGCCGATGCCGCGGGGCAGATCGACGTGCCGATCAAGGCCGGAGACCTGCTGATCGGCGACTCGCGCGTGCTGCACGCGCCGCGGGCGAACGGCACGGAGCGGCGGCGCATGGTGCTGACCATGTGGTACCTGCCGCGCTGGGACGACCTCTCGGAGCGGATGCAGGCCTCCTACTCGGCCGGCCACCGGGCATCCACCGACGGGGTACCGCCGGAGACACGCCGGCGTCTGCTCCCGCTGCTGCCGCGCTACACCGGGACCGCCGCCCCGGCGGCAACGAACCGCCGCCCGGGCGAGCACCTGAAGCCGTAACCTGCCCCAAGTCTCCACCGTCCGGGACGGGCAACGCACGCAGCGGAGCCCGCGACCGGCGGCAGCGGGTCAGGCGGCGTAGGGGTCGGCGGCGTCGCGCAGGCCGTCCCCGACGAAGTTGAACATCATCACCGCCAGGATCACGGGAAACGCGGGGATGATCAGCCACGGCTGCAGTGCCAGCACCGAGATCGACTGCGCGTCCTGCAGCAGCGTGCCCCAGCTCACCGCCGGCGCCCGAATGCCCAGGCCCAGGAAGCTGAGCGCGGTTTCTCCCGCGATCATGAAGGGTATCGCCAAGGTGAGATGGGTGATCAGGTAGCTGGTGAAGCCGGGAACCAGGTGGCGGCGGATGATGGCGCCGTTCTTGGCCGCTGCGACTTGGGCCGCCATCACGAAGTCTTCCTCGCGCAGGCTGATCAGCTTGCCGCGCACCACCCGCGCCAGGCCGGGCCAGGCCAGCAGCGCCAGGATGATCGTGATGGCGAAGTAGATCTTGAGGATGCCCCAGTCGTGCGGCAGGGCGGCCGACAGCGCGATCCACAGCGGGATGGTAGGAATACTCAGCAGCATGTCGATGACGCGCTGGATCGCGTCGTCCACCACGCCTCCGTAGTAGCCCGACATGCCGCCCAGGATGACCCCGAGGATGAACGCCACGAACACGCCGCCGAAGCCGATGAACAGCGAGACGCGGCCGGCGTAGAACGTGCGCGAGAACACGTCGCGCCCGAGCCGGTCGGAGCCGAACAGGAACAGCGGCACCGACGGATCCTCGATCCCGAACAGCTTGACGTTCCAGGGGATGAAACCGAGCAGGGTGAACGGCTCCTCGCTGCGCACGAAGAAGCGGATGACGAGTTCGCGGTCGCTGTCGGTGTACTGGTAGGTAAAGGTGGCCTTGTCCAGTTCGCGCGCCCGGGCGAATACGAACGGCCGGCTCAACCCGCGCGTGGGACTGACGAATCGGACGCGGGTAGGCGGCGCCTCGCCGAACTCCTTGAAGCGGTGCAGCGCCGGGTAGGGAGTGAAGAACTCGGCAAAGAGCGAGATGAAGTAGAGCGCGCCGAGCACCACGATTGCCATCACCGCCAGCTTGTGGCGCCGGAACTTGCGCCACACCAGTTGCCGCTGGGAAGCGACGAAGGCACGCTCTTCGGCGGTCGTGGCTCCGTTGTCGGATGCCGTGGTCTCCGCCGCGGCCCGACCCGGCGCCGCCGCGCGGGCGGCAGCCGCGCCGGCGCCCCGTCGCGCCATCAGCCGGCGCTCCGGCCGAAGCGGATGCGGGGATCAATCACCGCCAGCAGGATGTCGGACACCAGGGTGCCGACAATGACCAGCGCGCTCAGGATCATCACGATGCTGCCGACGAGGTACATGTCCTCCGACAGCGCGCCCTCCAGCAGCACCGGCCCCAGGGTCTCCAGACCCAGCACCCGCGACACGATCACCTCGCCGCTGACCAGGGCCGGCAGCGTCCAGCCGATGGTGCTGATCAGCGGGTTGAAGGCGATGCGCACCGGGTACTTGAAGATGACGCGCGTTTCGCGCAATCCCTTGGCGCGTGCGGTGGTCACGTACAGCTTCTTCAGTTCGTCGAGCAGGGTGCCGCGCAGGATCCGTACCAGCGGCGCGGTGCCGCCCACGGCGAGCACCACGACGCCCAGCCAGGCGTTCTTGGCGACGTCGATTACCTTGGCCAACGACCAGGGGGCGTTGCGGTACTCCAGCGAGTACAGGCTGGTGATGGCATGGCCGGTATTGACGAATACTACGTAGGCCAACCCCAGCGCCAACAGGAAGTTGGGCACCGCCAGGCCGACGAAGCTCATGGTGGTCGCCGCGTAGTCGGTCAGCGAGTACTGCCGTACCGCGGAGTAGATGCCGAGCGGGACGGCGATGATCCAGGTCACGGCGAACGCCGCGAAGGTGAAGGCGAGCGACAGCGGCAGGCGCTCCATTATCAGGTCGGTGACCGGCATGTTGTAGATGAAGGAGCGCCCCATCTCTCCCTTGGTCAGGAAGTTGCGCATCCACAGCCAGTACTGGGTCGCCGGATCCTTGTCGAGCCCGTATTGCCGGTAGAGCTGTTCGATCACGCTCTCATTGGCCAGGAAGCCCTGCTCCTCGAGGCGCTGGATGTAGGTCTCGACGTAGCTCCCCGGCGGCAGCAGGATGATGCCGAACGAGGCAATGGAGATCATCACCAGCAGCGGGATCGCGATGAAGAATCGTCGGCGGATGAAAGCAAGCATGCGCGGTTACTCAGGGGAAGGGCGACGAGCGGACTCGACGCCCGCGGACGGCTGATCCTAACCGGGGGGCCGGAAGCCTGTCCAGATCAGGATGTCGTGCGCAGGGAAAAAGACGGACGGGGAAACATTCCCCGCCCGTTCGTTCGGTGCCGCAGGTCAAGCCGGCGGCTACATGTTGCGGTAGAAGAGCTGCTCCATGCCGTAGTCGAGCGCGCGGTCGAAGGGGTAGCCCTCCTTGATCACGTTGCCGAGGTTGACGTTGTACACCGTCGGCACCGTCATGCTGCCGGTGGGCCAGATCGACACGTAGTTGCGGCTGAACCAGTCCATCAGGTCGGCGAACGCCGCCTCACCCTGCGGTGACTGCGGCGGGTACACCTTCCACGCCTCCCACAGCTCGATGTACTCCTCCATGTAGGGCGGCGGCTTGCGGCCGGTTGCGCCGTCGCTCTGGTAGTAGGCCCAGGACTGCGCCGCCCAGTCGCCCTTGGCGTAGGGGCCGAAGTCCTCGGAGATGCCCGGCGCCCAGATCGGGCGGTCGGACCAGTGCACCGTGGCCATGTGCTCGTTGGCGGCCTGGCGCTGGCCCCAGATCTGGCTGCCCAGCACGGTGAACGAAGTGCGCACACCGACCTCCTCGAAGTACTGCTTGAACAGCTCGCCCACCAGCAGAAAGTCCGGAGACACGTTGGCGGTGATGATGTCGAGCGTGAACTCGCTGCCGTCCGGTCCGAGCCGGAACCCGGCATCGTCGCGTGCGTCCATGCCCACGGCGTCGAGCAGCTCGTTGGACTGCGCCGGGTCGTACTCGCGGTCGGTGATGGTGTCCAGCTTGTACTGGCCGAAGTAGACATTCTCGTTGACGTCGTCCTTGTCGACCGACAGCGCCAGCGCCTTGCCGAAGCGCTTGTCGTTCATCAGCATCTGCCAGACGCTGCCGTCCACGTCATACTCGAAGTCCTGGTTCAGGAACAGCACCGGCGGGTTGTTGATCGAGCCGTGCAGCACCGTGGCGATGCCCTTGTCGGCGTTCTGCAGGTACACCGGCAATTCCTTGAGCTGCGCGTAGCTGGTCACCACGTCGTACTCGCCGGCGGCGGTGTTCAGCTTGATCGCCTCCAGGTCGTTGGAGTTCTCGGCCACGATGTAGTCGACGTAGGGAAGCTGGCTGCCGGCCACGTCGATTTTCCAGTAGTACGGGTTGCGCTCCAGCGTGTAGCCGGTGCTGGTGGCCTCGATGCCGACCCACGGGGCCAGCGACGGCACGTCCAGGCCGTGCGCGCGGTGCAGCTCCCAGTGCTGCATGTCCTTCTGCTGCACCAACTGCTGCCAGGTCTCGATCTCCAGTTCGTCCAGGACCGGCTGAATCTCGTCCATGGACGTGTAGTCGGCGTGGAACTTCTTGATGAAGTGCGCCGGCCGGAACAGCAGCGTGTAGTCGGGAATCCACGACGCCAGGTTGGCCAGGAAGAAGCCGTACGACACGTTGAACTCCACGCAGAACGACAGGTCGTCGATGATGGTGACCACCGGTGGCGTACCGTCCGGAGACACGGCGCGGAAGTAGTAGGTGGGGTAGATGCGCTCGTCGCCGTACAGCTCGAAGGTCATGCGCACGTCCTCGGTGGTGAGCAGGTGGCCGTCCGACCAGCGCAGCCCCTCGCGGATCGTGAAGCAGAACTCCTTGAAGTCGTCGCTGATGCTGTACTCGCTGACGATCGCCGGCAGCGGATCCTTGGTGCTCTGGTCGGGAGCGCGCAGGAGCGACATGCCGAGCGCCAGGTAGATCTCGTGGACGCCGCTGTTGTTCAGGTTCGGCACCCGGATGGTGCCGCCGTGCTTGCCCGGCTCCCAGTCCAGCCACTGTTCGGAGTTCAGCACTCCGGGGCCGACCACGAACGGCTCTACGGGAACGCGGTCCTCGATCGGCGGCAGTTCGCCCGCGGCCACGCGCGCGGCGAGCAGCGGCGATTCCTTGAAGGTTGCGGGAGCGGCGTACTTCTGCCGCCCCGTCGGGTCCATGGCCCACTGGGTCCATGCGGTCGTGCCGACCACCAGCAGCGTCAGGGCCGCCAGCAAACGCACATACTTCGTCACGTCAGTTATCCTCCTTGATCGATACACTGTTCGTGAATTTGCCCTGTCCGGGCACAATTGCGGGCGAATATATGACTATCCGTCTCCCGTGTCCACACGTCGAGCGCACCGGACCGCACCGGACTCGCACCGGACGCTCCGGAACGAGTGGGCAGCGCACGGCCGAGCCGAAAGAGGACCGGCAGGGAACCGCCGCCCGCCCTTCCGTAGCCGTCGCGGCGAGCCGTCAGTTCATGGTGCGGTAGAAGAGCTGCTCCACGCCGTAGTCCAGCGCCAGCATGCGCACCGAGACTTCCAGCAGGCCCGCGCCGCCGCCGACGCGCACGCCGCGGCTGGGCGCCACGTCGTGGTAGTCCCGCCCCACCGCCACGCGCACGTGGCGCTCGTCGGGCGCCGTGCGGTTGGTCGGGTCGAAACCCACCCACGACAGGCCGGGCAGCAGGCACTCCACCCAGGCATGCGACTGCGCGCCCAACTCCTCCTGTCCCGGCTTGCTCGCGAACAGGTAGCCCGACACGTAGCGCGTGGGTATGCGCCACGAGCGCGCGACTGCGATCATCACGTGCGCGTAGTCCTGGCACACGCCGCGCCCCGACTCCAGGATGTGGTCGATGGGCGACACGGCGGTCGTGCTGCCCGGCACGTAGGCGAAGGTTTCGTGCAGCGTGTCCGAAAGCCGGATGAGCGACTGCAGCGGGTCGTCGCCGCGGCGCAGGTCCACCCTGCGCAGGAACGCGGCGAGCGCCGGCGAGGGCCGTGCGTACACGCTCGGACGCGAGAACTCCCAGTGCGCGAACGAACGAGCGAGGGCGTCGACGTGCTGCCACGCGTTGCCGCGGAGAGCGCCCGGAACGTCGGCCCGAGCGTGCGTCTCGACGCGCGAGAGCGCCGTAATCTCGATCGAAGTGTGCTCGCGAAGCACGCTGAGGACGTGCTTTGCGTTGCCGAAGCTGTCGCACTCGGCGGTTATCGTCGACGGGGGGTCGGTCCACAGGTCGAACGAGCGCAGCGCCTGCCGCCGGTCGTCGCGGGGCCGCATGCACAGGGCCATCACGCAGTGCCGGGCGGGCTCGGCGTAGGTGTAGCGGGTAGTGTGTTCGATCTCGAAGGACGCGGCAGGGGACATGGCGTCAGGAACCGGGCGCGTCCTCGACCGCGTAGTCGAACCAGGCCGCCGTCACCAGTTCGTGCAGTTCCCGGCAATACGCGTCCATGCGATGAAGAAAGTCGTCGTGGTCGTCCGTGTCCGGCCACTCATAGAGCACCATGGCGTACAACCTGCCGGCGAGGCGCTGCGCGCGGCCGCTCGCACGCGCGCCGGCGCCCGGCCCGACCGACGCCAGGTAGTCCGACGCCTGGCCGAACAGGCGGGCCAGCGAGTTCGGCAGCAGCGGGTCGGTAACCAGCATCGTCATCGCGTCGGCGCGTGCCACGTTCATCCCGTACACGCGGTGGTACGCCTCCTGCGCGTCGTGGATGCGCAGCACCGTGGTCCACTCCGTCGCGATGTCCTCCACCTGCTCGTCGTCCGCCGCGAGTTGGAACAGCAGCAACGAGGTGATCGACTGCGAACGTTCGATTACCCGCCCGAGTTGCAGGAACGCCCAGCCGTCGCCGCGGTACATCGTGGACGCCGCCACGCCCGCGAAGGTGTCGATCTCGACGGCGGTCTGCGCGTAGAAGTCCTCCGGCGACCGGCGCCAGATGTCGCTGATGCCGAGCTTCTGAATGCGCAGGTAGGCCAGGTTGAGGCGGGTCCACATCTCGGCGCTGATGCAGTGACGCATCTGCCGCGCGTTCTCGCGCCCCATGGCGAAACAACTCCACACCGCGCCGGGATTGGTCCGCTCGAAGGTGAGGTCGTCGGCGAGCGTGAACGAGTCGGCGAGGATGAAGTCGTCGCCCGTGGCTTCTATCTCGCCCATCGGGGGCTCGCGGTTCATGGTGCGATAGATGCGCCGCCAGCCGACACTGATTTCGCGCTCGGACCGGTCGACCAGCGCCTGGGTCTGCAGCCGCAGCAGGCGGCACAGGTGTGCCGCGCGCGCAAGGTAACGCCCCATCCAGTAAAGACCTTCCGCGCTGCGCGCAAGCATGGACCGCTAGCGCCCCGCAGCCGCCGCCCGCGGCGTCACGCAGCCGGGCGCGCCCGGTACGGCCGCGGGCCGGCCGACCCGTCCGCCACCGCCCGGCTCAATCATCGAGTCAGCCATCGAGCACCAGAAGTCCTTGCCGCCGCCGCCCTGGCTCGAATTGACCACCAAGCTGCCCGGTTCGCAAACGCACACGCTCAATCATCGAGTACCCAGAAGTCCTTGCCGCCGCCGCCCTGGCTCGAATTCACCACCAGGCTGCCGCGCCGCATGGCGACGCGGCAGAAGGCGCCCGGCACGATGCGCGTACGCGCGCCGTGCAGCACGAACGGGCGCAGGTCGACGTGGCGGGGCTCGAACCGACCGTCGACGAGGCACGGCGTGCGGGACAGCGCGAGCACCGGCTGCGAGATGAAGTCCGCCGGGTTGGCCCGCACCTGCCTGGCGTACGCTTCCCGTTCCTCCCCGGTGGCGTGCGGCCCGATCAGCATGCCGTATCCGCCCGACTCGCCGACGCGCTTGACCACCAGGTTGTGCAGGTTGTCGAGGGTGTACTCCAGGTCTTCCGGACGCCGGCACAGGCGCGTGTCGACGTTGGCCAGCAGCGGCTCCTCCGCCAGGTAGTAGCGCACCATGTCGGGGACGTAGGCGTAGACGCTCTTGTCGTCGGCAACGCCGGTGCCGGGCGCGTTCGCCAGCGCCACGTTGCCGAGCCGGTACGCGTGCATCAGCCCGGGGACTCCCAGCACCGAATCGGGGCGGAACACCAGTGGGTCGATGAAGTCGTCGTCGACGCGGCGGTAGAGCACGTCGACGCGCCTCAGCCCCTTGGTGGTGCGCATGAACAGCGAGCCGTCGTTGACCAGGAGGTCGCGCCCCTCCACCAGTTCGGCGCCGACTTCGCTGGCCAGGAACACGTGCTCATAGAACGCGGAGTTGAACACCCCCGGGGTCAACACCGCGAGTGAAGGGTCGGAGCGGCCCTTGGGATCGAGCTCGCGCAGCGTCGCCAGCAGCTCGCGCCCGTAATTTTCCACCTCGCGCACGCGGGATGCGCGGTAGAGCCGGCGGAAACTCGCCTTCGTCGCCTTGCGGTTGGCAAGCATGTACGACACGCCCGACGGCACGCGCAGGTTGTCCTCCAGTACGCGGAAGCCGTCGCCGGTGCGCACCAGGTCGGTGCCGCAGATCGATACCCAGGTTCCCTGTGGCGGTGAGAATCCGCGCATCTCGAGGCGGTACTGCGGGCAGTCGCGCACCACGTCCGTGGGGATCACGCCGTCCTCGACAATCCTGGCCGGACCGTAGACGTCGCTCAGAAACAGGTTGAGCGCTCTGAGGCGTTGCGTGAGCCCCGCCTCCAGTTGGCGCCAATCGGCGCCCGACATCACCCGCGGGATGCTGTCGATGGGAATGATGCGCTCGTCCGCCTCGTCGTCGGTGTACACGGTGAAGGTTATCCCTTCGTTGCGGAACGAGCGGGTGACCTGTTCCTGGACGGCGACCAATGCCTCGCGGGACAGCGAGGTCAGCGTCTCGTACAGCCCGCCCGAGTGCGCGCGGGGGCTGCCGTCCGACGCGAACATCTCGTCGTAGATGTTGGGATTGAGGTCGTAGTCGTCGAAATCCAATTCGGCCTCGGCAATGCGCCTGCAAGTTGCGCAATCGTACCACCGTAGCGAGCAAGATGCACGCCCGCCGAACCCGTGGCGAGTGGCCCCACGTGTCTGCGCACTTGGCACGGCGGCAGCGGTGTGTGCTATGTTGCGCACATGCGATTGCACATAACACTGGAAGATGGGTTGGTGGCCGAGTTGGACCGGCGTGCGGGGGCACGCCGGCGGAGTGCATTCATCGGGCAGGTGGTACGGCGGGCACTGGAGGACGAGCGGCGCTGGGACGACATCGAAGCCGCGCTCGGCTCGATTGCCGACTCCGGGCACGAGTGGGACGACGACCCGGCGGCGTGGGTACGCAACCAGCGCCGCGAGGACGTGCGCCGGTCGGGGTGACGGATGGCCCGCATACTGCTGGACACCACCGTACTCATCGACGCGTTACGCGGCCGGCCCGCGGCGCGGCGTCTCGTGTCGCTGCGCCGCTCCGGCGTCGAGCCGTGGGCGTGCGCCATCTCGGTGGAGGAAATCTGGCGCGGGTTGCTGCCAACGGAGGAGAAGCGGGCGCGCCGGTTGTGCGACGGCTTGCGGATTGCTCCCCTGGGGGTGGTCGAAGCGATACGGGCGGGGCGGTGGCGCCGGGAGTTCGCGGACCGCGGCGTGACGCTCCATCAGGCCGACTGCCTGATCGCCGCCGCCGCGGTCCGTGTCGGGGCGGCACTCGCTACGGCGAATGTTGACGACTACCCCATGGCTGCCGTGGAACTGATGCCGTGGCCGGTGGGTGCGTGAGGAGATTCGACGATGCTCAACGTTGAAGAACTGCGTTTCTTCAAGCGCAACGGCTACCTCGTCAAGCGCGGGATCATGGACGCGGCGCTGATGGCCCGCGCCCGCGAGTCGCTGTGGGAGGCTCCGCCGCGGTCACTCAAGCGGGATGATCCGACAACGTGGGTCGGCCCGCTGCCGGCCGGCGACCTGTCCAAGGACCCGGACAGCGTGCGCGGCGAATATCACTGGAAGTACCGCCGCGTCGGCGCCGAGCCGTGGATCGTGCGTATGCTGGCCACCGATCCGGCCATATTCGCGATCGCGGAGCAGATGCTCGGCGCCGGCGAGTTGCAGCCGCCGGAGCGGATCCGCGGCATCTACTGCACTCTGCCGTTCGGCGACCGCCCGCGCCCGCCGGTGGGCTGCCACTGCGACGGCCACCCGTTCCACCTTGGCGTGGTGGGCTACCTCGACGACGTGGCGCCCGGCGGCGGCGGCTTCCACGTGTGGCCGGGCAGCCACCGCGCGTTCTACCACACCTTCCGCACCGGCTACGTGCACGAGCCGACCGAGGCCCACGACGCCGCCCTGGAGCGCGTCAACCGGGACACGCCGCCGGTGGAGTGCCACGGCAAGGCCGGCGACGTGGTGTTCTGGCACCACCGCCTCGGCCACATGGCAGGGCACAACTACTCGTCGCACATCCGCCAGGCGGTGCTGTACGACTACTGCAAGCGCGACCTGCAACAGGTCCAGGACCAGCCGCCCCCGGCCGACATGTGGCAGCACTGGTCCTCGCAACTGCGCGCCATTCGGTAGTTGATCGTGTTGCAGGTTGTTGCAGGTGGGGGTGCGTTCTTTCTCTGTGGTACCGGAATAGGTATCCCCTCCCAGAGACCAAAG